>JAKLHH010000887.1 GCA_022710245.1 Myxococcota bacterium | reverse complement strand
CGTACACATAGAAGAGCAGCATGACGTCACCTCACCCCAGGTCGCGAACCAGCCGCCGCGCCGCTGGCCGCGGCGACCCAGCAGTCCCTGACCGGCATCCGAGGGGGAACTATATCACCAGCACCTCGCGTCACCATCGATCAGATGGTGACGTGGCCGCCACCGGCGAGTGAAGGCTAATCGCGAGCGCCTGTATTATAGTAGGTGCGAGCCACTGCCGGGAGGGTGTTGATGTCCGTCCTGCGTCGTCCGGAGACCCGTCAGGTCGCCGAGTTCCTCTATGACCTGCTCGTCGCGCGCGCTCCGACCAAGGACTACGCAAAGAGGGTCGCCGAGCGCATGGATGTCCCCTACCCGTCGCTGGCCCGCTACTGGGAGGCCAAGGCGGTCTTCCCCGCGGGGCTGGTCCGCTCGCTCTTCCTCGCCACCGACCAGGACCAGCGCGTCGCCGAGTTCTTCCTCCTCGACGGCTGCCACTACCGCCTGGAGCGGGTAGAGACCGCCAAGCAGCCGGAGGACCTCGCGCGAGCGCTGATGTCGATCAGCCAGCTGGAGGGAGAGGTGAGCGGCATCTACCTGCAGGCGACCCGCGAGGAGAGCGAGGCGGGCCGCACGATCAGCTTCGCCGAGGCGCGCGCGCTGGAGGACGCGCTGCGCCGCCTGACGCGCATCGCCGAGGAGCTGCGGGCCTTGATCAAGAAGGAGCACCTGGGCTGAGGCCCGCGACCGACCACGGAGGCTGAAGCTTGCGCGCGACCGACCGAGGCCCGCGCGCGACCGACCGAGGCCCGCGCGCGACCGACTGCCAGCCCTCAGCGCACCGTATCGGCCTTGGCCGGCGCCGGGGCAGCCTTCTTCGCGGCGGCCTTGGCCGCAGGTCGGGCCTTCATCTTGCTCTCGTCGAGAGCGCGCCGCTTGGCGCGGGCGCGCGCGACCTCGAGCGCCAGCATCCCGGAGAGCTTCGGGTGGGCCTTCTGCGCCTGGGCCAGCGCGTCTCCGTCGTCGGAGAGCACGGCCGCGCAGGCGCGGACGCGCGAGGTGATCTCGCCGCGCAGGTCGGGCTGGGCGTCGAGCGCCCGGCTGTAGTAGCCGAGGGCCTCCTGGCAGCGGCCGGCCCCGCGAGCCTTGTCCCCGGCGGCGAGCAGGCTCGCGCCCGGGCCTGGCTTGAGACCGACCTTGAACGAGCCCTGCTGCGCGAGCTTGCCGCTGGCCACCTGCTGCGAGGGCCCCTTGCGGTAGTAGGACTGCTTCGCCTTGGTCGCCTGCGCGTACCCCTGGTCGCTACGCGCGCTGCCCTTCCTGGCCTTCTTCTGGAGCTGCTCGGCGTCCGCCAGGTCGCTGCCGGTCGTCACCTGGCTCGCCACCTTCGGGGCGGGCTTCGCCGGCCGCGCGGCCACCGGGCTGGGGGCCGGGATCTTGGCCTCCTTGGCGGGAGCCGCCGGCGCGGCAGCGGGCTCACCCTTGGCGAGCGTTGCCTTCTCCGCCGAGCGCCGCGACGCGCGCTGGTCTTCAGCGGCGATCGCGGGCTTCTTCGCCGGGGTGTCCTTGGGCATCCCGCCAGCGCCGCCGCCGGCCTTCGTTTGCGTGTTCCGCGCCAGCGCTCCACCCACGGCCTGCTGCTTGTTCAGCTCGGGGTCGGACGCCTGGACGCTGTCGTCGGCGTTGGCCGCGAGGTCGCCCTTGCCGTAGCCCTTCCCCTTGTATTGCCAGGTGCCGCTCTTGCCCCTGACGTCAGCGGCCTTCGCCGTGCCCTTGGCCACGATCGTCGCCCCCGAGCCCGGCGCGCCCTCCTCTTCCATCACGCTCTTCGCGCCTCCAGGCCTGCGAAGCGCGGCGTGCCTGGCAGCCCGGCCCTCGAGGCGGACACCCTGCGCGAGGTGGTCCACGCCGGCCTTGTCGCGGTTCGCGCGCTCACCCGCTCGAAAGCCATCGCCGTCGTTGCTGAGCCTGGTGCTGAGCCGGCTGCGGTCGCCCGCCTTGCCCCACCCATCCGGCTCGCGGGCGGCGCGCGGCGCCGCGGTGGCAGTCGCGGCCGGCGGCTGCGCGGCCGACGGCTGCGCCGCCTCGTTCTTGGCGACGATGGTCGCGCCGGACGGCAGCGGGCGGTCGATCTCGCTCTGCGGCTCCGACTCGCTGCCACGCGTGCTCGGCGGCGCGCTGTTGCGGTAGACGTAGAAGCTGATGCCGAGCACGACCACGAGCGTCACCGCGGCCGTCATCGCCGGGTGCATGACGAACAGGCGCAGGGAGTCACGCAGGCGCTGCCAGAAGCTGCCCGCGGCGGGCGCCACGGCCTTCGCCGCCTCGCGCAGGATGACAGCGTCCATCGCCGCCGGCGGCTCGAGCTCCGGGAGCTCGCGCACGACCGCGCGGGTCCGCTCGTAGGAGGAGAGCTCCCCGGCGCAGCGGGCGCAGACCTTGAGGTGCGCCTCGACGTGCTCCACCTGGGACGGATCCAGCTCCTGGTACAGGTAGTCGAGCAGGATCTCGTCGATGTGCTTACAGTCGATCATGTCCCGGCCTGCTTCCTACCGGCCTCAATGCACTGCCTGCGCCAGATCCCGGTACTCGTCCAGCTGCTGGCGCAGGTGCTCGAGCGCATAGCGCATGCGACTCTTCACCGTGTTCTCGGGGCACCCCACGATGTCCGCGATCTCCTTGAACGGCAGGTTGAGGTACTCGCGCATCAGGAACACCTCACGCTGCTCCTCGGGGAGCGTGGCGACCGCCTCCTGGATGCGCCCCTGCAGCTGCCGGCCGATCACCTGCCGGTCAACCGCCGGTCCACCATCTGCCACGCTATCGCCCATGGTCCTGTCCTTGCTGCCGTCCCTGCCGATCGGCGCATCGAGCGAGGCCGCCTTGCGGTGCTTCGCCCGCCGCGTGTGATCCACGCAGAGGTTGCGCGCGATGGTGTAGATCCAGGTCGTGAACTTCGCCTCCCGCTTGTAGGAGGCCGCGCCCTTCACGATGCGGAGGAACACCTCCTGGCTCAGGTCCTCTGCCGTCGCCTGGTTATTCACCTGACGGTGGATGAAGTTGTACACAGGCCTCCTGTGCTTCATCAGCAACCGCTCGAAGGCGTGCGTATCTCCACGCTGATACGCTTCCATTAGCGCCTCATCGCTGAGTTGCTCCAGCACCGCCTGCTCCCTCTGATGTCGGCCAGCTTGATGCTAGCCCACCGCACCGTGGGGGAGCAATTCGTTCTGCCACTCGATCTAAACGGATAGCTCGCGGAAAAGTTCTCGGGCCGCGCCAGCCCGTGTGGATCCACTTTCCCTGTTGTCTCGGAGCTAGAGGCGCAGGCGTCGGACCAGCTCGAAGGCCAGGGCGCCCGCGACCAGGAGTCCGCCCTGCACCCAGAAGACCTCGCTCCGCGGATCGTGGAGGTACAGCCAGATGGAGCGGGCCAGCGCCAGCCCCAGGAGCGCGCCGGTCGCGAGACGCATCGCGTTAGTTCCCCGCCGACGGCCAGTCCAGTTGAGGCCCCAGTCGAGCAGGGCGGGCAGGATCCCGCTGATGGTGAGGAGCCAGTCCGCCAGGCCGAGCGCCGGGAGGTGCGCGGCGCGCTGGAGCAGCAGGCCGAGCGCGAGGGTGGGATAGAGGGCCGCGCAGCGCGCACAGATCGCCAGCCGACGGCCACCGAGCGGCAGGAGCAGGCAGCGGTCGAGGTGCTCGGGGTGGTGGTGGGCGAGCACCATCAGGTGCAGCAGCCGCCGCGAGGTCATGGCGTCTGCGCGCTCGTCGCGTTCGCAAGCGCCGCCGCGAGGGCGCCGAACTCTTCGACGGCGAGGGTCTCGCCGCGCCTCCCCGGGTCGATCCCCGTCTGCGCCAGCGCTGCCCGCACCTGCTCGGCGTCGAAGCCGCTCTCCAGAGCCCGGCGCAGCGTCTTGCGGCGCTGCGCGAAGGCCGCGTGCACCGTGCGGCTGAGCTGCGCCTCGTCGACCTCGGCGGTGCGCCGCGCCTCCCGCAGGTCGAGCCGCAGCACGGCCGAGTCCACGCGTGGCCGCGGCACGAAGGCTCCGGCCGGGACCTGGAAGCAGAGCCGTACGTCCGCGGCGTCCTGCAGGAGCACCGTCGGAGCGCCGTACTGCCGCGAGCCGGGCGCCGCCACCAGCCGCTCCGCGAGCTCCCGCTGCACCATGATCGTCGCGCGGCGGAGCACCCGGCGCTGCTCGAGGAGGCGGAAGAGCAGCG
>JAKLHH010000886.1 GCA_022710245.1 Myxococcota bacterium | reverse complement strand
CGACTGACCGACACCAAGCCCTGCTCGCGTCCTGCGGACGCTCCGCGATGAAGGGTCACTTCGCAGCGCTGCGCGGAGTGGGTCTGCGGGTCGCGCTCCTGCTGGTGCCCCTCGCCTGCGCCCCGCCGCCGGCGCCGACGCCTGCGCCGCGCCCGTGCCTCCCGGCCTGCCAGCGCGCCATGAGCTGCCCGGACCTGGACGGGGCGCTGGTCGCGGCGCGTCAACCGCTCCTCGAGTGCGTGGGAGGCGAGGCCCGGCGCGGGCACCTGGCGGGCGCCCACCGCTGCTACCGGGCGCTACGCCTCCTCGAGTCGGCGCGCTGGTGGCTGCGGACGCTGATCGGTCAGGACGAGATGGCCTCGGTCTACCAGCCCTCGGAGACGGTGCGACTCGAGTTCCTCTGCCGCATCGAGCAGCTCGCGCGGGCGCGCACCGCGGACGAGGTGGAGCGCCTCTACCTCGACACCATTCGCTCCTATCCGTAGCCGGCGCGGCGCGGGTCGACCCGGCGGGAGCGTGAGGGTAAGCTTTGCCGATGGTCTTGCACAGCGACGATGAGCTGCAGCGACGCGTGGCAGCCCTGCGCGAGCTCGCCGGCTCCGGGGCGGCCGGCTGTCAGCTCTGCCCCCGTCGCTGCGGGGCCGATCGCGCCGGGCGCCCCGGCAGCTGCCAGCAGCCGCGGCAAGCCATGCTGGTCATCGCCTGCGCGCATCGCGGCGAGGAGCCGGTGCTCGCCGGCAGCGGCGGCGCCGGCACCGTGTTCGTAGCTGGCTGCAACATGCGCTGCCGCTTCTGCCAGAACCACCAGATCAGCCAGCGCGCGCCGCGCGGGGCGTGGGCGCGCAGCGCGGAGGAGCTCGCCGCCGCCTTCCTCGCGCTCGAGCGCGAGGGCTGTCACAACCTCGAGTGGGTCTCGCCGACGCAGCACCTCCCCGAGCTGGTGGAGGCGCTGCGCCTCGCGCGCGCCGCGGGGCTCCGCCTCCCGCTCGTCTACAACTCGAACGGCTATGAACGGGTGGAGGTCCTCGCGCTGCTCGAGGACGTCGTCGACGTCTGGCTCCCCGACGCCAAGTACGCGAGCGACGAGCTCGCCCGCCAGCTCTCCGGCACCCCCGGGTACGTCGAGGTGAACCGGCGCGCGCTCCTCGAGATGTGGCGCCAGGCCGGACCGCTCGAGCTGGACGAGCAGGGGCTCGCGCGACGCGGGACGATCGTGCGCCACCTGGTCCTCCCCGGGCACCTCGCGGACACGCGGGCGGTGCTCGCCTGGCTGGGCCGCGCGCTCGGCCCCGAGGTCTCGGTCAGCCTGATGGCGCAGTACCACCCGGCGCATGAGTCGGCGGAGCTCCCGCCGGCGCTGCGGCGCACGCTGACTCGCCGCGAGTACGCGCTCGCCGTGGCGGCGCTCGAGGAGGCAGGGCTGGTGAACGGGTGGGTGCAGGAGCGCTCCTCGTGCGGGCATTTCCTCCCCGACTTCGATCGCGCGGAGCCGTTCGCCCAGCCGGAGCCGCGGCGGTGAGCCTCCGCGAGCTCGCGCGTCTCTCCTCGCGGGCGCAGGCCGAGGGGCTCGCCTTCACCCTCGACGCCGTGGGGGTCGCCTGCGAGCTCTGCGAGGTCGCCTCGCCTGGCAACGGCCACGGCCCGCTCTGGGCGCTCCTCGTCGAGGAGGCGCAGCTCGCGCGCGCGCAGCAGATCCTCCACGAGGAGGGCGTCGCCGCGGTCCCCGCGAGCCCGGCGCTCCCGCTCGCGGAGCCCGCCCCGGCGCCGCGCCTCTACTGGCTGATCGGGCTGATGGTGGCGCTCGTCGCCGTGTTCGTGGCGCTCGAGGGGAGCGGCGGCTCGGAGCAGCGGAGCGTGCTGCTGCGCTTCGGCGCCTCGCACGCGCCGAGCCTGCGCGTCGGGGAGGCGTGGCGCACGGTGACGGCGGTCTTCCTGCACATCGGCGGCCAGCACCTGGCCGCGAACCTCGGCGCGCTCCTCGTCCTCGGCTGGCTCGCGCTCAAGGCGTTCGGCGTGGGTCGCTTCTACTTCATCTTCGTGGTGACCGGCGTCGCCGGCAACTGGATCAGCTTCCTCCTCGACGGCGGGCCTGCGGTGAAGGCCGGCGCCTCGGGCGCCATCCTCGGCCTCTTCGGCGCCCTGGCCGGCGCCCGGCTGCGCCAGCTCCGGCAGCCGACGCCCGGATCGCCCTCGCGCTTCAAGACCTGGCATGTCGTCGCCACCACGCTCGCCTTCCTCGCCTTCGTCGTCGGCGCAGGGCCGGCAGACCACGCGGCGCACCTCGGCGGTCTGGTCGCGGGGGCCCTCGTCGGGCTGCTGCTGGCGGGAGGCTCGCCCGGTGCGCGCGCGGTCCGGCGCGTGGACGTCCTCGGGCTCGCGCTGGGCGGCGTGGCGGTGGCGCTCGTCGGTGCGGCCGCCGCGCTGGCCTACCTGCATCGGGGCTGAGGGGGGGCGGCGGCAGCGTGGACAGCTGGCGGGAAGCCTGCAGCAACGCGTTGACAGGTCGGAGGATTGCCTGCAAACTGCCGCATCTGGCGAAGGGGAAGACATGAACAACTATCGCATCGTCATCAGCTACTCGGAGGCGAAGCAGGCGTTCGTCGCCGACGCGCCGGAGCTGGAGCACTGCCAGGCCGAGGGCGCCACGCGCGCCGAGGCGAGCGCGAAGCTGGAGGAGGAGATCGCGGCCCAGGTGGAGAACATCCGCGCCCAGGGTCTCGACCTGCCGCCGCCCATCGACACGCGCGACTTCGACGGCAACCTGACGCTGAAGGTCTCCCCGACGCTGCACCGCGAGCTGGTCTTCATGGCGCGCGCGGAGGGCATCGAGCTCGAGCCGTTGCTCAACGAGCTGCTCACGCGCAGCGTCAGCAACCGCTGGAGCGGCGGCCGCGGTCGTGGCCCGCGCGAGGGCGGCCGGCCCCCGCGGCGTGAGGAGGGGCAGGGCTCGCGCTACCACAACATCATGGAGAACCGCGCCGACTTCATCGAGTACGTGCGAGGCCTGGAAACCGCCGGCGGCGGCCGTCAGGGGGGCAGCGGCCGTGGCGGCGGCGGAGGAGGGCGTGGACCTAACCGAGGGCACCGCTAGCGCCAGCGCGACGGCACACGGTGCGCCGGGTTTCAGCTCCTCTATTCGTACCGTGCTATTCTGTTGGCACCCCGTAATGCCGGTGCCGCTCTGTCTGTGATGATCTGAGCCGAGGTGATCCTGGATGCTCAGGTTCCAACGAGGCCCGGGCCCTCGGCGGTCTACGATCAATCCGGCGGCGTGAGATCCTGCCATCCATCCACCGGCACGAGGGTGCTGCCTCCCTCCCAGCGGATCCGCAGGACCGCCTCGTCGCGGTTGCCCCCTCTCGGCGAGTAAGCGGTGGTGAGCACCGCCGCTTCACCGGCGGCGAGCTCGTCCACGGACAGGGCCGCCGAGAAATCCGGGCTGGGCACGGCCCAGGAGGCGTGCAGGGCACGAGCCCTGGCGAGGCCCACGTTCTTCACCTGGAGCTCCCGCAGATCGGTCACGCCGCCGGGCGTCGGGCCGAAGTGAAGGGCCGTGGCCGACACCGTGATCACCGGGACCGAGGAGAGCCCGAGGATGCTCACCCGGATCAGCGGGCGTGCGAGATCATCGCTCTCCACCTCGAGCACCGAGGTGATCCCACCACCGGGAGCGCCTTGGTGCTCCACCGCGAGGGTCACCTCCTCGCCGGGGGGAACGGTCCTTGGCAAAGAGGGACAGCGGAGCTGGAGGCTGGCCTTCGAAGCGATCGTTGCCCTCAAGATCGCCAGGGGGGCCGCGCCGGAGTTCCTGAGCTTCAAGGAGACCGTCTTCGCGTCGCCTTCCCGGGCGCCCGCGAGGTACAGGACCTCTGGCTCTGCCACGAGGTGGGGCCGGGGGCTCGAGAACGGGCCGCAGCCCGCCGCGAGAGCGAGGACCAGGAGAGAGGCGCGCATGCCGTCCACTCTAGGGGGGAGCGATCGACGGTGCAAAAAAAAGCCGGAGAAAAAAACGCCTACAAATAATTGGCTCCAGGCGACCCGTGGTACAATAGCCCCGTGACGGCGACGCGATTCGAACCCACGCCCTTTGGTCGCTACATCCTGCTGGAGCGGCTCGCCATCGGCGGCATGGCCGAGATCTTCAAGGCCAAGACAGTCGGGGCCCACGGCTTCGAGAAGATGCTGGTGATCAAGCGAATCCTCCCCA
>JAKLHH010000885.1 GCA_022710245.1 Myxococcota bacterium | reverse complement strand
GGGCTCGCCGCGAGCCGACTCAGTGCACGAGCTCGACGTGACGGACTCACGGCCCGAGCTCCACGGGGGCCGACTCAGTGCACGAGCTCGACGTGACGGACTCACTGCACGAGCTCGACGTGACGGAGTCAGTGCACGAGCTCGACGCGAGCCGACTCAGTGCACGAGCTCGACGTGACGGACTCAGTGCACGAGCTCGACGCGATGGAGTCAGTGCACGAGCTCGACGTGGATGCGCGAGCCGCGATCGCGCGTGGCGAGCACGGCGGCGGTGACGCTGCCAGCGACGACGGCGCCGACGATGGTCCACAGCCACCAGGAGCGCACCACCGAGGTGCGCCGAGCTGGCCGCGCGGCGACGGCGTCTCGCACGGGCTCCGTGGCGCGCGGCGTCGTCGCGGTGGTGGTGAGGGTCGCCGCCGCCGCTCGACGCGGCCGGGGGAAGAGCCGAGCCGCGAGCTCGCGGGTCCGCGCGGCGACGCCCGTCTCGTCGACGAGCTCGCCGGCCAGGCGCCGGGGCGCGACGGCCTCGGGGCCGAGCGGCTGGAGCTCGAGCTCGACGCGCTGGCCGCTCGCGGCGGCCGCCACACGCACGAGGACGGCGTGGGTCGCGCCCTCGCGCGCGGCCTGCTCGCGCCAGGCCGGGGTCGCCGGCTCCGCCGCCAGCGTCAGCTCGACTCGCGCGGTGCGTCCGGTGACCTTGACCGCCTTGCCGACCGCCCTCGGCCCCACGCCGGCCACCGCGAAGTGCTCGCCGGGCGCGACCTGGGCCTCGGCGGCTCCGCGTCCGAGCTCGCGGCCGTCGAGGTAGAGCGGCAGGCCCGCCGCCGCGTGGAGCTCCACCTTGCCCCGCGCCCGGCTCGCGGCGCGCCGCAGCTTCACGGCCGCGCGCAGCACCGAGGGCGGCAGCGCGCCCGCGTCGAGGGGGCGGCGGGGGTCGAGGACGAGGAGGCGGCTCAGCTCCCGCCGGAGGTCCTTCTCGCGCCCGAGCTCAGCGTGGAGGCGCACGCGCGCGAGCAGCACCCGCGCCAGCGGCTCCACGCTGGCGACCGGTCCGAGCGCCGCCCGGATGGCCTCCTCGGCGCGCGCGAGCACGGCGAGCGCCTGCTGCTCCTCGAAGGCGCGCGAGTGCGCCTGGGCCTTCGCCAGGAGCTCGCTCACCCGCGCGGTGAGCGCCGCCTCCGCCTCCGGCTCGCGCAGGACGCGGCAGCCCCGCACCCTGGCCAGCGCCGCCGCGGCGCCCTCGAGCGCGGCGCGGCGCGTTGCCGCGGCCACCTCGGGGCCCGAGCTGTCGACGAGGAGCACCACGCGCGCACGCGCCTCGGCCACGCCGGGCGCGAGGACGAGCGCGAGGACGAGCGGGAGCAGGGGCCGTCGCACGGGCCCATTCTAACCCACGTTGCCTGGATCGCGACCTCCCGCTTCGATCGGCCATCCTCGCCGTTACCTGGATCGCGACCTCCCGCTTCGATCGGCTATACTCGCCGGGTGCGGTCCCTCCTCTGCCTCTGCGGGTGCCTCCTCGCCCTCGCCGGCTGCGGCAAGCCGGAGGGCAGCCTCTCGCTGCGGCTCGTCCGCGCCGGCTTCGAGAACCCCTACGACCGCGTGACCGAGCTGCGCCTCCTTGTCCTCGGCCCCGACCTCGCGCTCAGGCAGGAGCTGAGCCAGCCGCTCCGCACCGGGCCGCTGCAGCTGGGCGACGTGGAGGGCGGCGAGCAGCGCTTCGAGGTCGAGGGCCGCGACGCGAGCGGCGTCCTCTCGCGCGGCCTCTCGCGGGTGCTGACGCCCGCCGCCAAGGTCGCCGTCGACGAGATGGTCCCCTTCTCCACGCTCACCACCGCCGCTGCGCTGCCCGCGGAGAGCGCGTTCCTGAAGGGCTTCGTCGCCGACGGCAACCTCGACGAGTGGAGCGCCTCGCCGTCGCTGGTCCTCGACGAGACGCGGCGGGTCGCCGGCCCCGGCGCGGCGCCCACGGACCTCCGCCCGGAGCTCGCGCTCGCCTGGGACGCCGAGCGCCTCTACTTCGCGCTCCGCGTCGCCGACGACTGCCCGGCCCTCCGCGCGGGGCTGCCGGCGGGGAGCTGCGGCGTCGCCGAGCGGCCCGACCGCCTCGCGCTCGGCTTCAGCGGGCACCGCAGCACCGCCGCCGACTACGGCGCGGGCGACCTCTGGCTCGATCTCCACGCGACGGGCGTCACCGTCGCGCGCGGCACGCTGGACCCGGCCGACCTCGCCATCACGCTCGCCCCGCTGCCGGGGGTGGGCTGGGTCGCCGAGGGCTCGCTGCGCCTCGCCGCCCTCGACCGCGGCCCGCTCGGGGTCACGGACTCGATCGGCTTCGACCTGATGATCGTCGACGAGGATCCGGGGGAGAGCGAGCCGACGGTGCTGCGCTGGACGCTCGGCGCGCCGACGACGGAGCCCACCGCGCCGTCGGCGATGGGCGCGATCGGCGCGGGCGTCGTGCCCTGAGCACGGCGCCTCCCTCCCCGCCGGCGCGCGACGCGGACCTCTTGCACCCTCAAGATCCCCGCAGGCCATGGTGAGCCTCCCGCAGGCCATGGTGAGCCTCCCGCAGGCCATGGTGAGCTCCCCGCAGGCCATGGTGAGCCTCCCGCAGGCGCTGGTGTGAGGCCATTTGACCCGCACCGGGGCCTCGGGGCGGCTCACCATCAGGTCCGGGGCGGCTCACCCTGGGGTCGGGCCGGTTCACCCTGGAGCTCGCGCCGGCTCACCCCGGGGCTCGGGGCGGCTCACCAGAGGCGGAGGTCACCGCGGGGGACGGACGGCGCTCGCCGCCGGGCTCCGGCGCGGAGGCGTGGATCGGCGACCTCGGGCAGATCGCCACGAAGACCGCCCCGCTGCGCTCGGCGCGGCCTCGGTCAGCGGGCGGCTCGGAGCGGCCCCTCCTCGAGGCGGAGAGCGCGGAGCAGCTGCTCGGCGGCGGCGAGGCCACGGTCATCACGCGCCCGGACCGCGAGCGTGAGCGAGTCCCCTCCCGGCACGACCGGCTCGAGGTGGAGCGCGACGGCCCGCGTGAAGCCGTCGTTCTCCGCCGCAGCCAGGCGATACCACCCCAGTCGCGCGCGGCGACCGTCGATGATCACGGTCGAGGCCCGCCCGGCCCTCGAGAGGTCGTCCGAGTACGCGCCGTAGTCGAGCCCGAGGCGCAAGCGGGGCGACTCGTAGCACGCGACGGCGGAGTCGATCGGGAACGCAACCCGCTGGCGAAACTCCGCGGGCAGGGTGAGCGTGAACAGGTCGGGGCAGCGGAGGGTCTGCGCTGGCGCGCCGGGCGGTCGCGTCTTCACGCAATCCCGCGGCATCCGGCCGTGGGGGTAGCGCCAACCGAACGGCTGGGTGACGCGGCGGGCGCCGGGGCCGTCCCTCCCCACGCGGCAGGAGAAGGAGGGGAGGCGCAGCCCGTGGCGGACGTGCCGGAGGGTGATCAGACGGTCAGCGCCCACCTCGAGCACTGAGACCTCGTGCCGCAGCCTCGCGAGCTCAGGCATCTCGTCGGCGAACAGGCGCTCGACCAGCGCGACCGCCTCCTGCTCGCCGATCGCGGGAGGTGGCGTGCAGGAGAGCAGGCAGCCGAGCAGGAGGAGGGACGGACAGTGGCTCGTGCAGGTCATGAGGGTCTGACCTCCGGGGGGACGCCGAGTTGCGTCCCAGGCGTATGGCGCTCGATCGAGGAGCCCGCTGCTCGGAGATCGGGGCGAGCCGCTCTGGAGACGCGCCAGCCCAGCGCCCCAAGAGCTGGTCCTGGGGGCATACGCAGGGACCGCTGACCGACGCCGGCCTGGCGACCGTCGACACCTTCGTCCCTGCTTCACGTTCAGGTAGAAGTGCTGAGCTGACGAGAGGTAGCGCGCGGCGTGCTGGCCTGTCGACGGGGAGCAGGTCTTGGATCACTTCGCGCGGAGGATCGTCCCGCCCGCGCCGACGGCCCAGTACTCGCCGCCCGTGCCCCAGACGCCGTGGAGGTACGCCGAGGTCCCCATCGCCATCGGGTGCCAGCCGGTGCCGTCGTAGTGCAGGCTCGTGGTCCCGACGATGACCGCGTCGTTCGGCGCCTTGGCCCAGACGCCGCGATAGACGTCGCTGCCGCCGCCGGACTGCACCGAGAACGGCATCGCGCCGCCGTAGTGCAGGATGGTGCGGTTCGCGCCGACGAACCAGACGTCGTTCGCGGAGGTGCCGTGGATC
>JAKLHH010000884.1 GCA_022710245.1 Myxococcota bacterium | reverse complement strand
CCGCCGCCCAGCGGATCGCCGCCGAGATGTCCGCGTCGTCGCCGCGGCCGTGGTCAGCGCCGAGCGCGCGCACCGGCTGGATCCGGCAGCGCCAGTTCACGCCCGCGACGCCCACGTTGTTGTTGCTCGCGGCGCCGATGATGCCGGCGACGTGGGTGCCGTGGTAGCCCGAGCTCGCCGACGTGCTGGAGCCGGTGTCGGTCGGGTCCGCGTCCCAGCCGTCGCCGTCCTGGGACGAGCTGGGATCGCGCACGAAGTCGTAGCCCTGGACCAGGCGGCCCTGGAGGTCGGGGTGGTCCTTGAGGATGCCGGTGTCGATCACGGCGACGACGATGCTCTCCGAGCCCGTGGTCCGGTCCCAGGCAGCCTCGAGGCCGATGGCCCGGAGGTGCCACTGGAGGATGTAGCGCGGGTCCTGCGGCACCAGGTTCGGGTAGCGATAGCGCACCGGCTCCACGTGCTCGATCTCGTGGGTGGCGCGCTGCCGGAGCTCGTCGACCGCCTCGCGGGTCGCCCGCCTGGAGCGCTCGCCCAGCTGGTAGAGCCAGGAGCCGCCCCCCAGCGCGCGAGCCGAGACCACCACGCGGCCGGCGACCACGGCCGGGTGCCGGGGCGTGGCGGAGCGCCAGCGCACGATCAGCTCGCCGGGGACCGCCTCCCCAGCCGCGCTGCTGGCAGTGAGGTCGCTCGTGGCCGCGGACAGCGGGTCCGCCACGCTCGCTCGCGCTGCCGAACCCCCCGTGGCGGCGTGGGTTCCGGCGTCCGGGCGCGCGGCCGCGGGCCAGGCGGCGAGGAGCGAGAGGAGCGGGAGGAGGGTTCGCAAGGGCATCGGCTCCCCCCGATGGTGCAAGGCATGTACCCCAGGTTCGCTCGGCCAAGTGGCCGGACTGTCGGTGTTTCCCGGTGGCGGGGTGGGAGCGGGGACCTCGCTCAGGGCCTCGACCCCCGTGGGGCCGGAGCCCCCGGTGGAGGCGGACCGCCATGGAGACGGGAGGTTAGCCGGGCAGGGAGCCGGGTGGGGCTGCGCTGCTAGTCGCGCGGGCCACCGAGCGCCTGCGCGATCTCGTCCCGCCAGTCGGCCCCCGCCGGACTGGCAGCCAGGGCGGTGAGGGCCTCCCGCGCCCACGGCTCGCCGAGCTCGCCCAGCACCTGGATGGCCAGACCCCGCACCGTCTGCCGGCGGCTGCCGAGGAGGGCGACGAGCCGGGCGCGCCCCTCCGCCTCGCCGAGGCGGGCGAGGGCGGCGGCGAGCCAGACCTTGGGCAGGGCAGGGGCCAGCCAGCGCCCGAGCTCGCGCCGCAGGACCGGCGCCAGCTCAGGGTCGGGGCAGCGGAAGAGGTGCTCGGCCGCGAGCAGGCGGTGGTCCGGGTCGCCGCGCAGCGCCTCCACCAGCACGGCCGTGCCCCGGCGGTCCCCGAGCCGGGCGAGCGCCACGGCAGCCTCGAAGCGGATGGCCGGGCCGTCCTGCAGCAGCGGGGCGAGCGCACCGGCGGCGCCCGGATCGCCCACCTCCCCCAGCGCTGCCGCCGCGGCGCCACGCACCTCCGGGTCGTCGTCGGCGAGGGCGGCGCGCAGGGGACCACTCGCGGCCGTCCGGTCCACCTGGGCGAGCGAGGTCGCCGCCTGGAAGCGGACCTCCGGGCCGCCCCCCCGCAGCGCCTTGACCAGCGGCGCGACCGCCCGCGCGTCGCCGATCATCCCCAGCGCGATGACCGCCGCCTGGCGCGCGAGCGGGTTGCCGTCCCCCTCCATCTGCTCGACCAGCGCGTCCACCGCCTCGCCGTCGCGAAGCTCGCCGAGGGAGAGCGCGGCCGTGTAGCGGAGATCGGCGCTCTCCTCCCGGAGCAGCGGTCGCAGCGCAGCGCGGGCCCGAGCGACGAGCTCCGGGTCCTCCGCGGGGTCGAGGTCGCCGAGGAGGTCCGCGGCGCGCGCCCGCGCGTGCGGGTCACCGCTCGCCAGGTCGCGGAGGACGGCGTCGGCATCCGGGCTGCGGTCGGCGTAGCGCATGGCTCTGGCGGCTCTAGCCCTCGGGGCCGTCCCTGCCCGGCGGCGGCGCGGGCTGCAGCTGGTCGGAGGTGTAGAGCTGCTCGGTCCCGTCGTCGCGGTAGACGCGCACCTGCTGGCGCAGGATGTCCACGTCGATGACCTTGCCGTCACCGTCCGGCGTCCGCACGCGCCGCCCCGGCTTGGGCATCCCCTTGCGGCACTCGTGGTACTGGCCCTGCTCGTAGCCCAGGCAGCACTTGAGGCGGCCACACTGACCCGAGACCTTCTGCGGGTTGAGGACGAGGTTCTGGTCCTTGGCCATGCGGATGCTGACCGGCTCGAACTTGGGCAGCCAGGTGGCGCAGCAGAGCTCGCCGCCGCAGGATCCGATCCCGCCGGTCATCTTCGCCTCGTCGCGAACGCCGACCTGGCGCATGACGATGCGGGTGTGGAGGCGTCCGGCGAGGTCCTTCACCAGCTCACGGAAGTCGACGCGGTTCTCGGCAGCGAAGTAGAAGATGGCCTTGTTGCCGCCGTGCAGGTACTCGACGCGGATCAGCTTCATCGGCAGGCCGCGCTGCTTGATCCGCTCGCGGCAGTAGATGTAGGCCTCGCGCTCGCGGCCGACGTTGCGCGTCTGCTGACGGAGGTCGTTCGCGTCCACGCGGCGCAGGATCCGGCGTGGCGGCTCGTCGGGCCGGCTCCTCGTGGGCGGCTTGGCGACCACCCCGATCGAGAGCCCCTGATCGGTCTCGACGACGACGCGGTCACCGACGGCGAGCGAGAGCTCCCCCGCCTCGAGCGGGCAGAGCCAGCAGCGGTCGCGCAGATAGACCTGGGCCACGTTGCAGACGGTGCCGCGGCCCTCGGGGGCTCCGGGATCGAGGTCGGCGTGCTCGTCGTCCCGGTCGGGGTCGAGCTCGGGCTCGGGGACCTCGAGGAGCGAGGGGCCCGTGGCCCGCAGCGCCTCGCCGGCGTAGCGCTCGTCATCGTCGTCGTCGCCGTCGGGGGCGCGCGCTGCCAGCGCGGGCGGCGGGGTCGCGCCGTCCAGCTCCCAGTCGCCCTCGTCGGGGAAGGCCAGCCCGCCCTGCTGGACCAGGTCCCGCGGCGGCGCGGGCGTGTCGGTGGCGGGGCGCGGCCGCGGCCGGCGTCCTCGCTCGTCGCCGCGGCCACGGTCGCGGGGCTCGCGCTCGCGCTCGCCAGGCCGTCCGCGGTCGCGTCCGTCACGCCCGTCGCGGGCGCGTGGATCGCGTCCCTCGCGCGGGGCTCCCTCGCGCGGGGCTCCCTCGCGTGGCGCTCCCTCGCGTGGCGCTCCCTCGCGCGGCGCTCCCTCGCGCGGCGCTCCCTCGCGTGGCTCGCGGCGCTCGCGTCCCTCGCGGCGGGGATCACGTCCCTCGCGTCGCGGCTCGCGCCCGTCGCGTCGCGGCTCGCGCCCATCGCGGCGGGGATCACGTCCTTCGCGTCGCGGCTCGCGCCCGTCGCGTCGCGGCTCGCGCGGCTCGCGCGCCTCGCGGGGAGCGCCCTCGCTGGCTGCCTCACCGGCCTCGCGAGGCTGACCATCCTGGCCCTCCGCCGGCCGCGGCGCGGCCCCCTCTGCCCCCTCGCGTCCCTCGCGCCCGCCTCGGCGCCGACGTGGACGCCGGCGTCGGCGCGCTCCCTCGCCGGCCGTGCCGCCCTCGCCCGTCGCGCCGCTCTCAGCCGAGGAACCGCCGCCCTCACCGGAGGGAGCGCCGCCGCTCGTCGGCACGCCGGCCTCGCCCGGGCGGGCCTCGCGCGACCTCTCTTCCGTCGGTCGCCGCCTGCGGCCGCGACGCGAGTCGCCTGGCCCGTCGCCGGGGCCGCGCGGCGCGGCCGCGCCGCCTTCGGAGCCCTCGTGACCGTGTCCCTCGCCGCCGCGCTCGCCGGGCTGGCCAGCCTCGCCGGCGCTGCCTGGATCGCCTGGACGGCCACCCCGCCGGCGCGATCGTCGCCGACGGCGCGCGGGGCGGTCGCCTCCGTCGCCGGGGCCCTGGCCTTGACCGCCCCCCGGGCTGTTCGTGCTCTCGTCGCTCATGACGGCGTCACCTGCCGCAGGCGCAGCAGCAGGTGCTCCAGCGCGAGCGTCGGATTGGCGTTACCCCGGAGGGCGATCATCGCCTCGTGGGTGGCGCGCAGCCTGCCCAGGATGGCTCGGCCGCCGAGGCGCTCGGCCTCACCCCGCAGCCCGGCGGTGTCCGCGTTGATC
>JAKLHH010000883.1 GCA_022710245.1 Myxococcota bacterium | reverse complement strand
ACCAGCTGACCGAAGTCGCAGTACTGGAGCTGGTCCCCGTTGCAGCTGCCACCCTCGGTGACCGTGCCGCAGCTGCCGCCGCCGCTGACGCTCCCGTTGCCCGAGCCCCAGGGGTCGGAGCTGCCGTTGCCCCAGGGATCGCTGCCCCAGGGATCGCTGCCCCAGGGATCGCTGCCACCGCTGCCCCAGGGATCGCTGCCGGTGCCGCCGCCGCCGCACTGGAAGAAGCCGTAGGTGCAGAGGTCGTCCCACCAGCTGGTGGTCGAGCGACCCGAGCAGCCTCGCGAGAGGATCTCCTCGGCCTTGGCCCGGTCGCAGCTGATGACCGGCCCGCTGGCCTTCATGCCGGTGCAGGCCTGGAGGGCGATGGCGGCGCGCTGGCAGATGGCATCGTCCGAGGACTGGCCGATGCTCCCGCTGGTGCAGGCAGCGAGGAGGCTGGCAGTGGCGGCGAGGACCAGGACACTTCGCTTCATCTTTTTCCTCCGCGTATCCTGATGTCAGCAGGTGCACGGAAGGTGCCACAGTGGATCCGATTCACCTGCATGAGATAAACACCTGATCTTCTGACAACGATTGGTAGTTGGATGTAGTTTTGAGTGGGGCCTCCACCCTCACCTCATCACGGGTCACCACGCCTCGCGGAGCGATGGAGGCGGCTACTTTCAGGAGCTTTGCTCGCTGGGGTCAACAGACCGTCGAAGGGCCCGCAGTCCCACCCGCCAGCGGGTGAGCCCCTCCTGTCAGGGCCAGTCCATGGCTTGTTCTCGAGGGCGCCTCTGCGGCATGCTCACGTGGTGACAGACGAGACGCGCACCATCGCAGTTGGTGATATCCACGGGGACCTGCGGGCGCTGGAGACGCTGATGGGCCGGCTCCCGGTGCTGCGTCCCGACGAGACCCTGGTCTTCCTCGGTGACTACGTGGACCGCGGTCCGTGCTCGGCGCAGGTGGTCGCGTTCCTCCGCGAGCAGCTGCCGCGGCTCACCCCGGCGCGGATCGTCCTGCTGCGCGGCAACCACGAGGACGCGTGGCTGCGGGTCGTGCGCGAGGGGTGGCCCGAGTTCGTCATGCCCGCTGGCAACGGCTGCCGCGAGTGCGTGCGCTCGTTCCTCGGCTACAGCGGACAGCCCACCGAGACGGACAGCATGCGCGCAGAGTTCGGCGCGCTCTTCTCGGGGTCCTTCCTGCCGCGCGACGTGGTGGAGTGGATGGGCAGCCTTCCCTTCTGGTACGAGGACGAGCACGCCATCTATCTCCACGCCGGCATCCCCCTCGTCGACGGACGCTACCCGCACCCGTCGGAGGTGGTGGAGGCCAAGGCGCTGCTCTGGACGCGCGAGCTCGCCTTCTATCGTGACTACCGCGGGAAGCGGATCGTCTGCGGTCACACCATCACGAGCTGTCTGCCCCAGCAGCTCTCGGTCCACACCCCCGACGACGCCACCGATCTCTGGGAGGGGCCGCACGTGACGGCGATCGACACGGGCGCGGGCAAGGACGGGTTCCTGACCGCGGTGGAGCTGCCGCGCCTGGCAGTCTACGAGTCGCACGACCACTGAGGGGCGGCACGCCAGATGGCACATCCCGGCATGCCGTTGCCTGCCACGGCAAAGGGCGCTCCTGCGAACGCGGCCGGCACCGCGAGGATCCGGCCAGATACGGTCGCGTCGCGGCTGGCACGCCGGCTGCTAAACAGCGAGGCATGGTCAACCTGCCCGTGCTCCTCCAGCCTGAGCGTGCTCTGGCCGCGGTGCCAACCTGGGAGATCGAGGCCGAGGAGACCGCGGCCCCTCCCTTCCTCGGCGCACCTCGAGAGCCCTGCGGCGAGCCGCCGCTGACCGAGCACTCCACCCTGCCGGGGTTCCCGTTGCAGGCGCGCACGACCCTGGTGGGCTTCCCGGCAGCCCCCGAGCCTGCGCCGGCGGCGCCTCGTGATCTGACGCTGGGAGACGAGAGCGGCGTGGTGCGGGTGTCCTCGGCCGAGCTGGGGCTCGACCTGGTGGCCGTGGACACGGGTGACGGGCGTGACTGGGCGGTGGTGCCGGAGCGGCCGCATGGGCTCGCGGCTCGCGCGCGAGAGGCGGAGTGGGCGGTGGAGCTGATCACCATCGACTCGCAGCTGATCGACGTCGAGGTCCTCGTCGACGAGGAGCAGGAGCTCGAGCGGGCGCGCGCGCTGCTCGAGGTGGGCCGGCTCGAGGCGGCGTGGGCGGTGCTGAAGCCGATCGCGGATCGCTGCCCGACGACGCCGGGCCTGCGCGAGGTGATGGGCCTGCTGCGCTGCACGCTCCTCGCGCGGGTGTGACCCCGTCCTCGTCGTCTCGCCCGCAGGCACCCCACCTGACGGGCGGCCACTTCCTGCGCGGCGCCATCACCCACCTCAGCGCTTGCCACTGCCGGCGAAAGCTGGTTTGGTCTCGCGCCAGGAGGTGGCACATGCGCAAGCTGCTCTTCAAGGCCCTCGGGCTCTACGGCTCCCTCGGCCGCGGCCTCCGCCGGCTGCGAGGCACCAGCGACGAGGACGAGGCGACGCGGCGGCTCCTCTCGGGCCAGAGCTGGGCCGAGTTCTGCGACGCGCTCAAGGCGGCGGGCGCGGCGGTCTGCGGGCCCGGCGCGCCGCAGGGCGCGCTCGACCAGGCCGAGGGCTACCGCTACCTGACGCGGCTCCTCCGCGGCGGCCTGGAGACCCTCCTCGAGCACGCCGATCCGCTCGCGCCCGTGCTGCGGCTCACCGCGCACGAGACGATCAAGCTCGGCGCCGACAGCCCCGACAATCGCTACTGGAGCGCGGTCGTCAGCGGCGCCCACGAGTACCGCGTGCGAGGCCGGCGCGGCAGCGTCCACCTGCTCACCTTCTCGACGCAGAAGGGCGGCTACGGGCAGGGCGGCGGCCTGCCGCCGTCGGGCTTCCTCGACTCGAAGCAGCTGCAGCTCGCCCCCGACGGCAGCTTCGAGGTCATCCTGAGCTGCCGCGAGCAGCCAGGCAACTGGCTGCGGATGGAGCCCGACACGGGCATGCTGATGGTGCGGCAGACCTTCCTCGATCGCGCGCGCGAGGTGCCCGCGGAGCTGGTCCTCGAGCGGATCGACGGCGACGGGCTGCCGGCGCCGCTGACGCCCGCGATGGTGGACGCGGGGCTGCGCGGCGCGGTGAACCTGGTGGCCGGCGCCTCCATGCTCTTCCTCAAGTGGACGCGCGAGTTCCAGCGGCACACGAACGAGCTGCCGCTCTTCGACCCAGACCGCTCCACCGCCGCGGGGGGCGATCCGCAGATCGCCTACTACCACAGCTACTGGCGTCTGGCGCCCGACGAGGCGCTGGTCGTCGAGGTGACCCCACCGGAGTGCGAGAGCTGGAACTTCCAGCTCGACAACTACTGGATGGAGTCGATGGACTACCGCTACTTCAAGATCCACGTGAACAAGCACACGGCCCGCTACGAGCCGGATGGCTCCGTGCGCATCATCGTGGCGCATCAGGACCCCGGCGTGCCGAACTGGATCAACACCACCGGCCACGAGCACGGGACCATGCTCTTCCGCTGGATCCGGGCGAAGGAGTGGCGGCAGCCACGCACGTCGGTGGTGAAGCTCGCCTCGCTGCGCCCCGCGCGCGGGTGATCCCGGAGCGAGCTCGACGGCGAGCAGTCCTGAGAGCGATGGGGACCGCGCGGAGCCCTCGACGCTCGCCTCGTGCAGGCGTATCCTGGTCGAGCGTCACGACGCCGAGGTGCACGATGTCCGAGCGCGAGATGAGGAGCGTCATCCAGCGGATCTGCGACGAGCTCGATCGCAACGCACGCAGGCTCATCTTTCCCGCGGTAGTGGGCGCAGGCCTCGCGCTCGCGGCCTGCGGCGACAGCCGCCCGGTGCCGGCCGACGGGAAGGTGACCGACGCGAAGGTGACCGACGCGAAGGTGACCGACGCGAAGGTGACCGACGGGCGCCAGATCGATCGGGGGGCGATGCCGCCCTACGGCGCGCCGCTCTACAGCGCGCCCGACGCCGCCTACGGGGCGCCCTTCGATCGCGGGGTCGACAAGAAGATCGATCAGGGGGCGATGCCGCCCTACGGCGCGCCGCTCTACGCCGCGCCCGACGCGAGCAAGTAGGTCGGTACGGTCAGAGCCCGAAGAAGCTCGCCTGGTAGTAGGTCGACCAGAGCCCCACGCTGAAGGAGAAGCCGCCGCCGGCCTTGCCGCCCTGGGTCGAG
>JAKLHH010000882.1 GCA_022710245.1 Myxococcota bacterium | reverse complement strand
CCAACACGTCGGCCGGGCCAGGGCAGCGGAGGAAGGATCCGCCAGACTTGTTGCTGAGGAGCGCGCTGATGGAATGCGGGGGACGTCTGAGATCAGAGCTGCTCGACGCTGGTGCAGCCGCTGCCCTCGAGCAGGCTGGAGCAGGCCTCGAGGCGCGTGAGGGAGGTGCAGGTCTGGCGCGAGATGCCGGGCGCGGCGGAGAAGCTGTCCGCGGTGTCGTCGATGATCTTCACCACCTGACACTGGCACTGGCAGCTCCCCGGGGTCGCGGGCTCGGTCAGCAGCACGGTGACGATGGGTTGCCCCTCGACGGTCGGGCGGGTGAGGCGGAGGCGGGCGGGCTTGCACGCGACGCGGGCATCGACGAGGCACTGCATGGCCTTCTGCTCCGCCTGCGAGGCGACCCAGCTGCCGCACTGCCCGGCGGTGACGCTGCCGCAGTCGACGTAGGGCAGCCCGGTCTGCGTGAGGTGCTGCTGCACGACGTCCTCCAGCGTCTGGCCGCCGCATCCGCAGGCGAGGGCGGCGAAGAGCGCGGCGAGCGCGAGGGTGGCGCGCGTGCTGGGAGTGCGGAGGGGGCGAGTCATCATCGTCATAGGTTGTGAGCTCCTTTCCTGCCGCGGCACCCAAGCATCCCATGTGCCATTGGCGCTCCGGGGCCATCTGCCGTGGAATCGGTGGCGGAGGCCCCTCCGCCGGCCGAAACGCGACGGGCGCGCCACGGCCCGCGCCATTGTGCCGGGGGCATGACGAGCATGTCGCGGTCCACCGCCGGCCCGGTGTCGGTCGGCGAGCGCGGGCACCAGGCGCCTTGGCCAGTGCGGTGAGCCGTGGTACGCGAGGCTGATGGGAACCAGGAGAGCGCTCGCGCTGGTCGCGGTCTCGCTGAGCTCGGCGTGCGGCGGGTTCACGCCGCGGGTCGACGCGGCAGGCGACGCCCGCGGCGAGTCGTCGCTCGCCGACGCGCGCCGCAGCGAGGGGCCCGCGCCGGAGCTCGCGCCCGGCGGCAAGCTCGCGGGGGGCGAGTGCTGCGCCAAGTCCCCGGACTGTGCCTCGGGGCACTGCGTGCGGCTCGGCGCCGGACCGTTGTACTGCGCCGGAACGTGCGATCCGGCGAGCGACGGCTGCCCGGTCGGCTTCCGGTGCGGCATGGACCGGATCTGCGCGCCGATGAGCTCGACTTATGACTGCGGGCCGCAGGTCGCGAAGGCGAAGGCGCAGCCGATGGGAGGCTGCTGTGCCAAGAAGAGCGACTGCGTCTCGGGTCAGTGCGTGGCCATGGCGGGCGGGCAGTACTTCTGCACGGTGATCTGCACGCGGCAGCCGGACGACTGCCCGACCGGCTACGTCTGCTCGACGGCGAACCTCTGCGGCACGATGACGACGTCGAGCTGCACCTATCACTGACCTGGTCGCCGGGCGGCGCGGCTGCGGAGGGCAGGACTCAGACCTCCGCGTGCTCAGCGGCGCAGCTCTCGCAGGTCATCGTCGGCCACCTGCGCGTGGTCGCCCTTCGCGCCGAAGGACCACACGCGCAGACGCTCCTCGATGATCACGGCGAAGGTGTGCTCGCCACGCGCGAGGACGAGCGCCCTCTGCGCCGTCGACGGCAGCGGGATCCACCTCTCCTCCGCGCCGGTCTCGCCGAGGACGGCGAGGCTCGCCGGGCGCTCTTCCTTCGAGGCCGCGAGGACCAGCCAGCGCGATCGCAGCGGGGCAAGGCCGAGCACGGGGGCGGCGATGGCGCGAGCCCACGCGGTCGCGCCGTCGGGACGGAGAGCGGTGAGCTGGGTCTGCGCGCCGGACCTGAGCGCCACCAGCGAGACGCCGTCGTCTCGCACGGCCACCGCGGTGACGCGACCTGCCTGGGGCCGCGCCCAGCGCACGTGCCCCTCGCCGTCCAGGAGCGCGAGCTGGCCGGCATACGGGCAACCCTCGTCGGCGTCCCGGATGCTGCGGCCGGCGATGCGCCAGGTGAGGCCAGGCGAGCTGGCGAAGACCGGCTCGGGGAGCGGCACGATGGGCGGGTGGGAGAGGTCGCAGCGCGGCGCGCTCAGGGCCGCGAGGGCGCCACGCCAGCGCTCGTGACCGCCCGCGTCGAGGCCGGCGACGATCCCCTTCAGCGCGTCGAAACGCACCTCGCACGCGGCGTCGCCCGCCGTCGCGCCGAAGCACGCGGCCACGCGCTCGGTCTCATCGGTGCTCTCGAAGAGCGGCTCCGCGCCTTTCGTGACGCGGGCGAGCCCGCCGCCGCTGACGTGGAAGATCACGAGGCGCGCGATGCCATCGGGCACCGGGCGACGGATCCGGAGCAAGGCCCCGCTGGTCGCGGGCATGCTGCGCACCTGCAGCGGCTCCACGCAGCACGCATGGCTGATCAGCAGGAGGGACGCGAGGCGACGGAGGCTCATCGGTCCACGGTACTGCAGGCGGCGCCGACGGGGCAACCGGGTGGGGGTGTGCGTCGCCCACCACTGGGAGCAGCGCGGGGGCAGCGGCGCCCCCCTGCGCGCTGGCAGGCGAGCGCAAGTCCCGGGTCGTGCAAGGGCTGACCGCTGGTCTCGCGCTTGCTTGACGGCAGGGGTGCCGACGAGGAGCGATGGACCATGCACATGCGCGCAACGCCTCTGGGCCTCCTGATCGTGCTGGCAGGCTGCTCGGCCACGCTGAGTCGGGGTGAGGGCGGTGACGCCGGAGAGCGAGCGCACGCGGCCGCAGACACCGGCGCCCTGGCGCCCCTTCACGAGCGCGGACCGCGCGAGCTCGGGACGACCGACAGCCCGTCACGCGAGGCAGCCTCGCGCGAAGGCGCGCCGCCGGCCCCGACGGAGATCAACCTGCTCCTCCGCGGCCAGTCCAACGCCTACATGTTCCTCGACGACGGAGGCGCCGGCACCCTCGCCGGCAACCTGGAGCAGAAGCTCGGCGTCAAGGTCCGGCTCCTCGCGGACTACGGCGTGGACGACGGCTCCTCGACGATCTACAGCGGCACCGCCTTCATGGACTGGGCGAAGGACGGCGAGCAGCAGGGCCTGCTGAGTTATCTCAAGGAGCAGGCGGCCGACGTGCTCGACGACCCGACCATCACCATCTGGATGCACAACGAGTACGACCAGGGCAACGACTCGCTCACCACCGCGGAGTGGCTGGCGGCGGTCAAGAGCGACGCGGCGCTGGTGCGCGCCGCGCTCGGCCAGGGCCCCTCGACCACCCCCTACCACTTCGTCTGGATCCCCTACGGCTTCGGCAGCGCCGCCATCGACGAGATCAAGGCCGGCATGGCGCAGCTCGCCGCCGACCCCTCCTTCAACGCGACCATCAGCAAGGCCACCGACAGCGACATCGCGATGGACGCGGGGCCGGTGCCGGGGGCGCACCTCGGCGCCGCCGACGGCGCGCTGATCGCGGCGCGACTCACCGCCGAGCTCGAGCCGATCGCGAAGGCCCTCGCCGGAGGCGGCAAACCCTGAGCGCCTGGGCGCAGGGTTCTTCCGAAGCGCGTGGAAGCTTCCCCGGCGCTGCTCGTATACCGCTACGCCGTGAAACGCGGAGCGAGCGATGGGTGCGATTGGCTTCAGCGTCGAGATCGAGCGCGCGAGGGACGACGCCGCCCCGGTGCGCGACCTGCACGCGCGGGTCTGGGAGTGGATCGAGTGGCAGATCCGCCGGAGCTGCAACAGGCAGGCGAACCAGCTGGTGCTGGAGGACTACCTTGGCTCGACGGGCTACGATGGGCTCGAGGGCGACCGGCAGTGGCCGCGGGGCGAAGACCACCTCGACTTCTTCTTCGGCGACCTCGCTGGCTGCTGCAGCGCCTCCAGCGAGGCCTCGTGGCACTGGGCGCGTCTGATCTTCGCGTTGGATCGGGATCACCTCGACCGGGTCGTCGCCGGTCCGGTCGGCTGGCGCGTGCGCGGTCCCGCCGCGCCGTGGCAGGAGGTGCTGCGCGAGGGGGGCTCGTGGCCTGTCGTCTATGTCAAGCGGGGCATGTACTTCTCGGGGCGCCGCAAGCCAGGCCTGCCGCTCGAGGAGCAGGAGGACCTGCTCTGGTTCGACGACGGGGTGCCGAGACCGCCGTTCGCCGCGCTCGGCGCCAGGGACCGCGTGATCGTCGAGTGGGCAGCGATGACCGGCCTCTGCCAGTGCGACCTCTGCGTGACGCTGGGGACGAAGAACAAGAGCTACCTCAAGCCCGCCCAGAACATCGAGCGCCTGCG
>JAKLHH010000881.1 GCA_022710245.1 Myxococcota bacterium | reverse complement strand
GCGCGCTGCAGGGCGAGACGGTGCGCGGCGAGCTGCTGAGCCTCCTCACCCCCTCCGGCGAGACCGTCTGGCTCTCCGTCAGCGCCGAGCCGTTCCGCGCGGCGGCGGGAGAGCTCCTCGGCGCGGTCTGCACGTTCGTCGACGTCACCGCGCTCCGGGCCACCCACGCCCAGCTGCACGACCTGATCCGCATGCTCTCGCACGACGTGCGGACCCCGCTGGCCGCGGTCCAGCTGCAGGCCGAGCTGGTCACGCAGACGGTGACGCACGGGATCTGCGGGGGCGGACGCCTGGCCTGCAAGACGCCCGCCCTGCAAGCCGCCCGCAGCATCAGCAAGAACGCGAGTCGCATCCTCTCCATGGTCGAGGACCTCGTCGACATGGCCCGCTCGGAGCTCGGCGAGCTCACCCTCGAGCTGCGGCCCGTCGAGCTCTGCCCGCTCCTCGACGAGCTCACTGCGCGCCTGGCCGGGAGCCTGCCGCTGCACCGCGTGCAGACCGTCTGCGAGCCCGGGCTCCCGTCCGTCGCCGCCGACCCGCCGCGGCTCGAGCGGATCGTGGTCAACCTCCTCTCCAACGCGCTGAAGTTCTCTCCGCCCGACCGCGAGGTGCGGCTCCGCGCGCTGCGCACCCCCGAGGGGCCCGCGATCGAGGTCGTCGACTTGGGACCCGGGATCCCCGCCGAGGAGCTCCCGCGCGTCTTCGACCGCTACTACCGTGGCCCCCGTGACGGCCAGCTGCCGGGCCTCGGGCTCGGGCTCCACATCTCCGCCCTCCTGGCCAGGGCGCACGGCGCGCGCCTCGAGGTGGAGAGCCAGATCGGCGCGGGCACCACCTTCCGCGTGGTCTTCCCCGGCGACGCCCAGCGCTCCTAGCAGCGCCCCGCCGCGCCGTCTGCTAGGCTTCGCCGAGCGGCCAGAGGAGGGGGACATGAAGACCGCGCGATCGACGACCACCATCGCATACGACGATCTCGGCGTGGGTGAGCCCGCGCTGCTCCTGCTCCCCGGCTGGTGCTCCCGGCGCACGGTCTTCTGTGACCTGCTGCCGCGGTGCGCCTCGCGGGTGCGTACGCTGGCGCTCGACTGGCGCGGCCACGGCGAGTCAGGCGCGGCGCCCGGGGACTTCGGCGAGGCGGCGCTCGTCGAGGACGCGCTGGCCGTCCTCGAGGCCGCCGGCCCGCGCCAGGTGGTCCCGGTCGCGCTCTCCCACTCGGGCTGGGTAGCCCTCGCGCTCGCTCGGCGGCTGGGCGCGCGCGTGCCGCGGCTGGTCCTCCTCGACTGGATCGTCACCGAGCCTCCCGAGGCCTTCCGCGCCGCGCTCGCGGGGCTGCAGTCGCCCGAGCGCTGGCGGCAGACGGTGGAGCAGCTCTTCGCCGCCTGGCTCCAGAACGTCGACGATCATCGCGTCACGCGCTTCGTCCGCGACGAGATGGGGGCGTTCGGCTTCGAGATGTGGGCGCGCGCTGGCCGGGAGATCGCGGCGGCCTACGCCCGCGAGGGGAGCCCGCTGCGCGCGCTCGCGCAGCTGCGGCCGGCGCGCCCGGTGCTGCATGCGTTCGCGGCCGCCTCGCTGACGCAGCACCAGCCTCGGGGCGAGCACGCGAGCGGCACGGACGCGGACGCGGCGCGCGTCCTCGAGCCGCAGCGCAGCTTCGCGGCCGAGCACCCCTGGTTCGAGGTGCGGCCGCTCCCGGCCCGGACGCACTTCCCCATGCTCGAGGCACCCGACCCGCTCGCCGCGGTGATCCTGGACTTCCTCAACCCGTGAGCCGAGTTGGCGATCGGGGCGAGGCGGCTCCTCGATGAGCCCCTTGGCCTGCTCGGTGAAGTCCATCATAATGCCTCCTCAGTTTCAGCAGTGAGGTGGTGGATGCCGATGGCGAGCGCAATCGAGCGGTTCACGTTTTTCGCCGGCAGCTGGGAGGGTGAGGAGACGATCGATCCGTCGCCCTGGGATCGCGAGGACGACGTGATGACCGGGCGGCTGTCCTTCCGTCCAGCGCGCGATGGTGTCCTCGCCGTCGAGTATGCGGAGTGCCGGAGCGGGCGGCACTGCTACCGCGCGAGCGGCGTCCTCGCCTGGGATCCGCAGCAGGGCTATCGCCTCTGGTGGTCTGACAGCGAGCGCGGCTCGCGGCCGCTCCTCGCTCAGGGGCGCTGGGACGGCGAGCAGCTGACCTTCTCCTGCGACCGGCCCCGTGAGTGGGCCCGCTTCTGCCTGCGCGTCGAGGGGGAGGACCGCATGGTCTTCCGGCGCGAGTGTCCAGCGGATGGTGAGCCGGGCGCCCCGATCATCGAAGCGCGCTTCGAGCGGACGGCGGCGACTCTCCCCACGCAGACCGAGCTGCCCTTCGCGACGGAGCTCGAGGAGCTCCCGCCGCTGCTGGTGGTGGAGCCCACGGTAGAGCCCCAGCCCCAGCCTCCGGCTCCGGAGCCCCGCTGAGGGGAGCAATCGCGGGTCCTCGCGACCTCAGCAGACCGACACAATTCGCCCTGCTCGCCTCCTTCGAAGGCCCTCGGGATCAAGGGCGAATTCAGATGGAAACTGCTTTAATTTCGACATGATGAGCCTTTCCAAGGAACCGGCCCCATTCTGCCATTTTTGTGTATTGACAGGTAGGATGAAATATGGCTGAATACTATTGGCCTTGAGGTTCTGCCCGTCTGTCCCCCCCCTCAGCGGTGCCCAGAGCTTCAAGGCCTTTTTCTTGCCCTGCGGAAACGCTTTCCTCAATAATTTCGGTCCAGCCTCGCGCTGCCAGCTGTGGCATCCTGGGACCATCCGCGGGTGACACTGCCAACCTGGTTGACAGCGGCTTTTCTGGCGCCTGCGTCTTCTCAAGGAGATCGTGGCCACCTGAGCGGTATACGCCTTGCTGGCCCCGTCGTGCATGCCGAGCTGGACTGCTCCCCTCCTGCTGCTCCTGGCCCTCGCAGGCTGCGGTGGTCGCGCGATCTCGCTCGCAGACGGCGCGGCGCCTGACGCCCCTTACGATCGCGACTGGGCCACGCTGCCGCCGGGCACCTTCAACATGGCGCTGCGAGCGAACACCAACTGCAACGGCATGGTGGACACCCGTCAGGTCACCCTCACGCATGCGCTGCGCGTCGCTCGCCACGAGGTGACGCAGGCGCGCTTCGGCGCTGCACTGGCTTTGAAGCCCTCGTGCCCGTTCGCCGCGCCCGCGCTCTGCGAGGGTGATCAGCCGGTCGTCATGATCACGTGGAGCGACGCGGCCAGCTACTGCAACGCCCTCTCGGCGCAGGAGGGGCTGGCCCTCTGCTATGAGTGCTCCCAGTCCTCGAACCCGAGCTGCGTGCCGGCCTTCGCGGGCGCGAGCATCTACGACTGCCCGGGCTACCGCCTGCCGACCAGCGCCGAGTGGGAGTACGCTTACCGCGGCGGCGCCGCGACCGAGCTCTACAACGGGCCCATCGTGGCCTGCGATGGCCCGGACCCGAACGCTGAGGCGATCGCCTGGTACCGCGGGAACTCGAGCGGCGTTCCCCACGCGGTGGGCACCAAGGCACCGAACGGCTGGGGGCTCTTCGACATGGCTGGCAACGCCGCCGAGTACATTCACGACCAGGGCCGCTTCGGGAAGACGCTGTCGACGGCCCCCGTGGTCGACCCCTATGAGAACCCTCCCTGGCCGAACACCTGCACCGTCCGCGGCGGCTCCTACGACGACAAGCCAGCGATGATCGGCGCGGGCTCGCAGCTCATCGGCTCTGGCAAGAACGCCCTCTTCGTCACGCAAGGCTTCCGTCCCGTGCGCTCCCTGCCCCGCTAAGCTGCGTCGCACGCTGCTGGAGCACCCACCAGCTGCCCGACCGCGCTAGCCCTGCCGCCAGAGGCGCCGCACCGGCCCGGCGAGGACGACCGCGCAGACCAGCGAGCTGATCCCACCGGGGATCCAGAAGATCGCGTAGTAGCCGGTCAGCTCCAGCTGCGCGCGACCGCCGCTGCCCACGGTCACCGCGGTGAGGACCAGGAGCCCGAGGCCGCCCGCGGCGAGGAGCAGCGCGCCGGCGACCTTGCGCCCCATCGCGAGCGCCGAGCCCACGCCGAGGACCACGGCCAGCGCCAGCGCGGGCGCCGCCGTCGCCGGCACCATGGGCTGCACCCAGGCGTAGATGAGCAGCATCGGCGCGGCGACGAGGTTGGCGAGGATGGTCCAGCGGACGACGCGGACCACGCGATGCGAGGAGCTCCA
>JAKLHH010000880.1 GCA_022710245.1 Myxococcota bacterium | reverse complement strand
GAGGAGCGGCGCGGTCAGCTTGCGCAGCCGGCGGCGGCGGTCCTCGCGGCGCCGCTGCTCGCGGGCGGCGGCCTCGGCCTCGGAGAGCGGGGGCGGACGCGGCTCGGCGCTCACCACCGGCCGCTCCGCTGTCGAGCTCACCTTCGCGCGCGCCGCCGCGAACGACGCCGAGGCGCTGCGGGGCCAGGAGCGGGTGTCCGAGCGCTGCGGACACGGCGGCGCGCCGGGCGGGCCCGCGACCGGCTCCTCGACGGCCGCGGTGGACGCCTGGTGCGTGAGGTCCACCGCGGCCTCCCCTGAGGCGTCGGCGCGCGAGAGCGCCACGGGCATCGCCGGCTCTCGCTGCTCCAGCGGCGGGAGCTCGTAGTCGCCGTGCGCCTCCTCGGCCAGAGCGCGGGCGCCCTGGGCCTCGATCTGCGCGACCATCGAGCGGTCGGCCGCCTCCTGCTCGACCATCTGGCGGTAGGCCTGGCGCTGCTGGTCGTCCTCGAGGAACTTGTAGGCTGCCGAGATCTGCTTGAAGATCTCGTCCAGCATGGCCTTGTAGGGCCCCAGCTTCTTGCTGAAGTAGCGGTCGGGGTGGAACTCCTTGCTGCGCTTGAAGTAGGCGCGCCGCAGCGCCGTCGCGTCCGAGTCGGCCCTCGCGTCGAGGAGCTGGAAGAAGTTCATGTCCCCGAGGCGGCCGTGGGTGGTTCGCACCAGCAGGCGTACCTCGGTCTTCAGCTCGATCTCGGGGTCCTCGTCGGGCGGCAGCGAGACGGTGAGCGCCGAGAGGGGCGTCCCGGGCACCGCCGCCCCGTCCGTGGCCGGGGTGATCGTCACGGGCACCGACCCGCTGGCCGTGGCCAGGGTCGTCCCGGGCACCGCCGCGCTCGCCGTGGCCGGGGTCGCCGTCGCGGCAACCGCCGCGCTCGCCGCGGCCGGGGTCGTCGCGGGCGCCGAGGTGGCGGGGACCGGGCCCTGATCCGGCGTGGCCGACGGACCGGGGGCCGCCGGCGGGTGCTCCGGGGGGACGGCCAGCTTCTCGCGGGGCGGCGGGCGCCGGTCGCCCACCAGGATCAGCTCCTGCTCCCAGAGCCGCTTCAGGATGGCGACCGTGGCCGGCTCTCCCAGGCCGGTGAGCAGGAGGATGGTGTCGATGGTCGTCGAGCCGTCGATGCGAGAGAGGACGAAGCCCTCCTGCGCGGTGAGCTTGAGGTCGCCCAGCGCCACGCCGGTCTTCACCCGGACGGGAGTGCTGCCGTCTCCCAGCCCTCCATGGTCAGGTCGCGCGGGCATTGGCTCCGTCACCCCTCACGTGGGCGCCAGGCACATCCTAACCCCGAGGACGCCGCAGGAGCTAGAGGATGTAGCGGGAGAGGTCCTCGTGGGCGAGGACATCGGCCAGGCGGTCGTGCACGTAGGCGGCGGTGATGGTGATCCGCTGCGGCCCCACGTCCGGCGCCTCGAAGCTGAGGTCATCGAGGAGCTTCTCCAGCACGGTGTGCAGGCGGCGGGCGCCGATGTTCTCCATCCGCTCGTTCACCTCGGCGGCGATGCCGGCGAGCGCCTCCACCGCGCCGGGGTCGAAGACGATGTCGATGCCCTCGGTGGCCATCAGCGCCACGTACTGCTTGCAGAGCGCGTTCTCCGGCTCGGTGAGGATGCGGATGAAGTCCTCTTTGGTGAGCGCCTTCAGCTCGACCCGGATGGGGAAGCGCCCCTGCAGCTCCGGGATCAGGTCGGACGGCTTGGTGACGTGGAACGCGCCCGAGGCGATGAAGAGGATGTGGTCCGTGTGCACCGGGCCGTACTTGGTGGTCACCGTCGAGCCCTCGATGATCGGCAGCAGGTCGCGCTGCACGCCCTCGCGGCTGACGTCGGGCCCGTGGCCGGCGCTCTCGCGGCTGGAGACCTTGTCGATCTCGTCGATGAAGACGATGCCGGAGTTCTCCACGCGGCGGATCGCCTCCTTGATCACCTTGTCGGAGTCGATCAGCTTGTTCGCCTCCTCGTCCTCGAGGAGCTCGAGCGCCTCGGGGACCTTGACGCGGCGCTTGCGCGTGCGCCTCGGGAAGGCGCTGCCGAACATGTCGGAGATGTTGACCACCATCTCCTCCATCCCCTGCGGGCTGAAGTTCTCGAAGACAGGCAGCGTGCGGTCCTGCGCGTCGATCTCCACCTCGCGATCGGCGAGCTTGCCCGCGCGCAGCATGGCCCGCAGCTTCTCGCGCGTGCTCTCGGCGCTCGAGGCCTCCGTGGCGGCCGGCGGCTCGCCAGGCCGATCGCCGTAGCCGTGCGCGACGGGCGGCGCCGGCAGGAGCAGGTCGAGGAGGCGGTCCTCGGCGTGCTGCCGCGCGCGGTCGCGCACCAGCTCACGCTCCTCGCCCTTCACCAGGTTGACCCCGATCTCGGTGATGTCGCGGATCATCGACTCCACGTCGCGCCCGACATAGCCGACCTCGGTGTACTTCGAGGCCTCCACCTTGATGAACGGGGCCTGGGTCAGCTTCGCGAGCCGCCGCGCGATCTCGGTCTTCCCGACGCCCGTGGGGCCGATCATGATGATGTTCTTCGGCACGATCTCGTCGCGCAGCTCGTCGGACACCTGCTGGCGTCGCCAGCGGTTCCTGAGCGCGATGGCGACGGCGCGCTTCGCCTCGCGCTGGCCGACGATGTAGCGGTCGAGCTCCTCGACGATCGTGCGCGGGGTGAGCGCCCGGCCGAGCGCCTCCTGGTTCTTGCGGCCCAGCAGCTTCACGTTAGCTCCTCGATGGTCAGGTTGTCGTTCGTGTAGATGCAGATGCTGGCGGCGATCGCCATCGCCTTCTCGGCGACCTCGCGAGGCCCGAGCTGGGTGTTCTCCAGCAGCGCGCGCGCGGCGGCGACCGCGTACGAGCCGCCGGAGCCGATCCCCACCACGCCGCCGTCGGGCTCGATCACGTCGCCCGTCCCGGAGAGGAGGAAGATCCGCTCGCGGTCGGCGACGATCATCAGCGCCTCCAGCCGGCGCAGGATCTTGTCGGTGCGCCAGTCCTTGGCCAGCTCCACGGCGGCGCGGGTCAGGTTGCCGCCGAACTCCTTCAGCTTCGCCTCGAAGCGGTCGAAGAGGGTCATCCCGTCGGCGGCCGAGCCAGCGAACCCGGCCAGGACCTTGCCGTCGGCCATGCGGCGGACCTTGTGCGCCGTCGACTTCACCACGGTCTGGTTCAAGGTGACCTGGCCGTCGCCGGCGAGGACGACGCGCGTGCCGCTGCGGAGCGCGAGGATGGTGGTGCTGCGGATCTCAGTCTTTCGCATGCTGGCTCCCTGGCCCGGACGGCGCGGGCTGCGCCCGCGTCGGCTCCGCTGCGCCCGCCGGCGCCTCGCCGGTGTCCGGCTGGCTCCGCGCGTGCGGGTGGCTGGCATCGTAGACCTTCATCAGGTGATCGATGCTCACATGAGTATAGCGCTGGGTCGTCTGCAGGCTCGCGTGCCCGAGGATCTCCTGGATGGTCCGCAGGTCAGCGCCGCCGTCGAGCATGTGGGTCGCGCACGAGTGGCGCAGCGCGTGGGGGCTGACGCGCGCGCGCGTCCCTGCCTCGAGGCAACTGCGATCGACCAGCCGCGCCACCGAGCGGGTGGTGAGGCGAGCTCCGCGCTGGTTGAGGAAGAGCGCGCCGGGATCCTGCCAGCCGCTGCGCGGGTGGCGCAGGTGCGGTCGCAGCGCGAGGTAGGCCTCGGCGGCGGTGGTGGCCTCGCGGCCGACGGGGACCACGCGATCCTTGCCGCCCTTGCCGCCGCGCACCCGCACCGTGTGCTCGGAGAGCTCGAGGTCCCCGAGGTCGAGGCCGCAGAGCTCGGAGACGCGGAGCCCGGTGCCGTAGAGGAGCTCGAGCATCGCGCGATCGCGCGCGCCCGCCACGCTCTCCTCGTCGGGCGCCTCCATCAGCCGGAAGGCGTCATCGACGCCGAGGAAGCGAGGGAGCACCTTCGGTCGCTTCGGCATGGCGACCAGCTGGGGCGGGTTGTCGGTGCGGACGCCGCGGCGGACGAGGAAGGCGCCGAGGCTGCGGGCGCTGCTCAGCTTGCGCGCGATGGTGGAGGCGCCGTTGCGTCCGAAGAGCGAGGCCAGGTAGGCGCGCACCGGTCCGATCTCCAGATCGGCGGAGGTCGCCGGTCGACCGAGGCGCTCCTCGACGAAGGCGATCAGCTCGAGGAGGTCACGCCGGTAGGCGCGGACGGTGTGAGCCGAGGCGTGGCGCTCGT
>JAKLHH010000088.1 GCA_022710245.1 Myxococcota bacterium | reverse complement strand
CCAGCCGCAGGGCACGACGAGGAACGCGGGCTCGCCCCAGGCCTCGAGCTCGCGCATCCGCTCCGGCTCGAGCGCGATCGCGCTGTGCACCAGGAGGCGCCCGTCGGCGCGGCGGGCGACGGTCATCACCCGGTGGAGCGGCATCTGCGGCAGGGTGCCCTCGACGCGCCAGAGGTTCTCGGTGAGCTTCTCGATCGGGCCGTGGGGCAGGACGGTCCAGCGCTGGTAGGCCTTCGGCATGGGCTCGAGGATACCCTCAAGCGCCGTGATCTGTCCGGCCAGGGTGTTGGTGACAAGTGAATTTGCCCTTCATCGCGGAGCGTCCGCAGGACGCGAGCAGGGCAAATTGTCCGGTCAGGGGCGTCCGCGCCGCGAGACGGCGCTAGACTATCGAGCTCTTCGCGCAGGCGCAGCCGTTGGTGCTCGCCGACTTCGAGGAGGCGCTTGCTGCCGTGAAGAAGCGGGAGTTCGAGCTGCGACGGACTCAGTGCCCCTGCTGCTGGTAGGCCTTCGCCACGGGGCGCAAGGATAGCGCCGCCTCCCCGCGCGGACGACCGTGATCTGGCGCACCGTGATCTGGGCCACGTCCGGGTTTGCCCTGGCAGGGTGTGTGCGGCCATGCTCTAATGGCGCCCGTTTCCGGGTGACCCGGACCCGCCGCGGCGGCGGGAGAAGAAGAAGCTCGAGCGATGCCAGGCACGGCCCCCACCTCGATCCCCTGGGCCACCATCGGACCGATCATCGGCGTCTTCGCCATCTGGCTCATCGGCCTCGGGGTGTACGCGATCCGCTGCGCGGTCAAGGGGCGCTACCGCTCCGGCCGCGTGGACCAGATGGGCGGCACGCGGCTCCTCTCCTCCTGGCTGATGGAGTACGGCTACTGGATGATCCAGGGCATCGCCAGCGGCTTCATCCGCCTGCGCGTGAGCCCCGACGTCCTCACCCTCAGCTCGCTCTTCCTCGCGCTGGCCTCGGCCGCCGCGCTCTTCCTCGGGCGCTTCGGCCTCGGCGGCTGGCTGATGATCGCCGCCGCGCTCTTCGACCTCTTCGACGGCATGGTCGCGCGCGCGACTGGCGTCGCCAGCGAGGCCGGCGAGTTCCTCGACTCGATCGTCGACCGCTACTGCGAGCTCGCGACCTTCGTCGCGCTGATGGGCTACTACTTCCCGCACCAGCCGCTCGTCGCCGCCCTGGTGGGGCTGGCGATGATCGGCTCCATCATGATCACCTTCAACCGCGCGAAGGGCGAGGCGCTCGGCATCACCGGAGTGCCGAGCGGGCTGATGCGCCGGCACGAGCGTCTGCTCTACCTCGGCGTCGGCACGGCGGTCAGCCCGATCCCCGCCGTCTGGCTCGAGGCCGGCGTCGCGCGGCCGGTCTTTCACGTGGCGATCGCCGCCTTCACTCTGGTGGCGGTCCTTGGCAACATCACCGCGGTGCGGCTCGCCCTCGAGGTCCACCGTCGCCTGCGCGCGCAGTCGGCGCCGGGCGCGGCCACCACGACGGTCTCGGCCGCTCCCGCGGTCTCCAGCATGGAGGTCAGCGCTCGTGTCCAAGGTCAAGCTGGTAACTGAGCTCCCCGGCCCGCGCAGCCGCGAGGCCACCGCCCGCGATCGCGCCCACCTCGCCCCCGGCACCCAGCACGTCTGGACGCTGGCCGGCCTGGCCATGGACCACGGTAGCGGCGCGACGCTGACGGACGTCGACGGGAACACCTTCATCGACCTCTTCGCCGGCATCGGCGTCTGCTCCATCGGCCACGGCCACCCGCGCTACGCGAAGGCGCTCGCCGAGCAGGCGGCGAAGGTGAGCGTCGGCTCCTTCACCACCGAGATCCGCGCGCGCGCGCTGGGCCAGGTGGCGGCGCTGACCCCGCCGGGGCTGAAGCGCGTCTCCCTCTACTCGGGCGGCGCCGAGGCGGTGGAGTCGGCGCTCCGCCTCGCCCGCGCGAAGACCGGCAAGCACGAGGTGCTGAGCTTCTGGGGCGGCTTCCACGGCAAGACCGGGGGCGTCCTCAACCTGATGGGGAGCGACTTCAAGCACGGCCTCGGGCCGATGCTCCCCGGCACCTTCAGCGCGCCCTACCCGGACTGCTACCGCTGCCCCTTCGGCACGACGATCGATCGCTGCGGCCTGATCTGCGCCGACTTCGTCCGCGACAAGCTCCGCTACGAGACGACCGGGCAGCTCGCGGCGATCATCCTCGAGCCGATCCAGGGCACCAACGGCAACGTGGTGCCGCCGGCGGAGTTCCTGCAGTCGATGCGCGACCTCGCGCACGAGAAGGGCGCGCTCTTCATCTGCGACGAGATGATCTGCGGCTTCGGCCGTACCGGCCGCAACTTCGGCTGCGACCACTTCGGCGTGGTCCCCGACCTGATGACGGTGGGCAAGGGCTTCGGCGCCGGCTTCCCGGTGACCGGGGTCATCTCCACCGACGAGATCGTCCGCGCCGAGCCGTGGTCGAAGCCGAGCTTCAGCTCCTCGAGCTACGGCGGCAACCCGCTCGCGGCGGCGGCCGTCTCGGCCGCGCTCGGCATCCTGGTCGACGAGAAGCTGATCGAGAACTCGGCGCGGATCGGCGAGCTGCTCCTCGGGCGGCTGCGCGAGCTGGAGCAGAAGCGCCCGCTGATCGGCGACGTGCGCGGCCGCGGGCTCCTGATCGGCGTCGACCTCGTCTCCGACCGGGCGAAGAAGACGCCGCTCGACAAGGCGCGCTGCGAGCGGCTCTTCCGCGAGTGCCTGCAGCGGGGGCTCTTGACGATGGCCTACTCGCCGCGGCTGCGCATCAACCCGCCGCTCTGCATCGACGAGTCGACCGCCCACGAGGCGTGTGACATCCTTGACGAGGCGCTGAGCCGGGTGGAGGCGTGACAGTGAAACGGATCCTGGTGACGGGCGGCGCGGGCTTCCTCGGGTCTCACCTCTGTGACCGGCTGATCGCGGCCGGCCACGAGGTGATCTGCATGGACGACTTCTTCACCGGCGCGCGCGCGAACGTCGCGCACCTCCTCGAGCACCCCCGCTTCGAGCTGGTGCGCGGCGACGTCAACGAGCGCACGGTGATCGACGTCGACGAGGTCTATCACCTGGCCTGCCCGGCCTCGCCCATCCACTACCAGCGGAACCCGGTGCGGACGATCCGCACCTGCGTGATCGGCACGCTGCACATGCTCGAGCTCTGCCGCGAGGTGCACGCGAAGCTCCTCATCGCGTCCACCTCGGAGGTCTACGGCGACCCGACGGTGCACCCGCAGACCGAGTCCTACTGGGGCAACGTCAACCCGATCGGGCCGCGCGCCTGCTACGACGAGGGGAAGCGCTGCGCCGAGGCGGTGGCGATCAGCTTCTCGCGCCAGTACGGCGTGCCGCTCCGCATCCCGCGCATCTTCAACACCTACGGCCCGCGCATGCACGTCAACGACGGGCGCGTGATCTCCAACTTCGTCGTGCAGGCGCTGCGCGGCGAGCCGATCACCATCTACGGCGACGGCACGCAGACGCGCTCGTTCTGCTTCGTCTCCGACCTGATCGAGGGTTTCATCCGGCTGATGGACTCGGAGCTCGACGCGACGCCGGTGAACCTCGGCAACCCCGACGAGCACACCATCCGGGAGCTCGCCGAGCGGGTGATCCAGCTCGTCGGCTCGCGCTCGCGCCTCGAGCGGCTGCCGCTGCCGACCGACGACCCCGTGCGGCGGCGGCCGGACATCGCGCTGGCGAGCGAGAAGCTGGGCTGGCGGCCGACGGTGGCGATCGACGAGGGGCTGCGCGCGACGATCGACTACTTCAGGACGCGGCTCGAGGGGTAGTGTAGGATCTTCAAGCCAGTCGAGACCGACGGCTCAGCGCTCCGCGCAGCGATGCCGGGCCGGCGGCGGCCGCCTCACCGCCGCGCCGCCCGCCCAGACCACCGGCACCCGCCGCCAGACCTCGCGCAGCAGCGCGCAGTAGTCCATCTCGAGGGCCGCGAGGTCCCACGCCAGCGAGTCGCCGAGCTCCGTCGCCGCGTAGGCGCGCCCGCCGGCGAGCAGGAGGTGGACGACCGGCCCATGGAGCTGCCCCTGCTCGAGGCGGCGGCCGCTCTCCAGGTGCCAGAGCCCGACCGCGCCGCCCGCGTAGCCCGCGACGAGCGTGCCGCGCGGCCCGAGGACCAGGCGCTCCACCGCCGAGCCCGGGGACTCCTCCAGCGCGAAGCCGGCGCGACGCGCGCCGCTCGGCAGCGTGAGCAGCTCCAGGTTCCCGTCCGCGTAGCCGAGCACGAGGACGCCCTCGCCCCGCGCCATCGCGGTGACGCCAGCGTCGACATGGAGCGAGGCGAGCGGCGCCCCGCGGGGCGAGAAGGTGAGCACGCGCTCGCCCGCCGCGACGAGGAGCTGCTCGCCGCTCGCCGCCAGCGCCGTGGCGCCGCCGCTGACCAGGCGGCGTGGCTCTGCCTCGCCCGCGTGGAGCGTGATGGCGCCGCCCGCGAGGGTCGCGCAGGCGCTGCTCAGCGCCGCGACCCGCGCCAGGCCTGGCACCGTCCGCCGCAGCAGCCGCCTGTCCTCCAGCAGGCTCCAGACCTCGAGCACGTCTCCCTCGGCGACGAGGCAGAGGCGGTCGGCCGCGGCGGCGGCCAGCCGAGCGCGCTCGAGGACGGCGCGCCGCCAGGCCGCGTCGGGAGGTGTCCCGCCCCCCGCCAGGCGCTGCCAGCCGCGGTGCGAGGCGAGCTCCACCACCTCGCCACGCGCGAGCAGCGCTGGCGCGCGCCAGCGCGGGCGCGCCCGCGCCACGTCCCAGGTGCGCAGGGTGCCGTCGTCGCTGCTGGTGACCGCGAGGCCGCCGTCGGGGGCGAAGCGGAGCTGGTTCACCTCGGAGCGGTGTCCGACGAGCAGCTGGCAGGTGGCGCCGGCGGTGAGCCGGCAGATCCGGGCGAAGCCGTCGGAGCCGGGCGCGCCCACGCGATCGCCGGCCGGGTGGAAGGCGGGCCAGTACGCGCGACCCGGGAGGCGCAGCGCGCGGCTGCTCCCTCCCGTCGCCACGTCCCAGACGCGCAGGCTGCGATCACTGCTGCCGCTGACGAGCTGCCGGCCGTCGGGGCTGAAGGCCACGCCCCAGACCTCGGCGCTGTGGCCCTCGAGGACGCGCAGCACGCGGCCGCTCGGCAGCTCCCAGAGCCGCACCTGGCGGTCCGCGCCGCCGCTCGCGAGCACCGCGCCGTCGGGGCTGAAGGCCACCCCGTGGACCGGTGCGGCGTGCCCCTGGAGCGCGCGCTCCTCGCGGCCGCTCCGCGGGTCGAGCAGCCGCACCAGGCGATCCTCGCTGGCCACCGCGAGGTGCTTGCCGTCCGGGCTGAAGGCGAGGTCGAAGACGCGCGCCTCCTGCTCGAGGCTGCGGAGCGCCCGCCCGCCGCCGAGCTCCCAGAGCCGCACCCTGCGGTCGTTGCCGCCGCTGGCGAGGAGCTCGCCGCCCGGGCTGAAGGCCACCGCGAAGACCTTCGCGGTGTGCCCGCGCAGCACCGCGCGCTCCTCGCCGGTCGCCGCGTCCCAGAGGCGCACGCTGCCGTCCTTGCCGCCGCTGGCGAGGAGCTTGCCGTCGCGGCTGACGGCGGCGCCGACCACCATCCCCAGGTGGCCGCGCTCGGCGCGCGCGGGCGCACGCACGCGCAGGTCCCAGAGGCGCACGCTGCGGTCGGTGCTCCCGCTGGCGAGGAAGCGGCTGTCGGGGCTGAAGGCGAGCCCCCAGATCATCTCCTCCTGGCCGCTCAGCGTGGCGCGCGCCGCGCCGCTCTGCACGTCCCAGACCTGCAGGGCGCGATCCTTCCCGCCGCTGGCGAGCAGCCGTCCGTCGGGGCTGAAGGCGAGCCCCCAGATCGACGCCCGGTGCCCGGCCAGCTCGCGGAGCGGCCGGCCGCTCGCGGGGTCCCAGAGCCGCAGCCTGCCCTCCTCGCCGCCGCTGGCGAGGAGCCGTCCGTCGGGGCTGAAGGCGATCGCGTGGGCGCCGCCGGGGTGGGCGACGACGGTGCGTCGCGCCCAGCCGCTCCGCGCCTCCCAGAGGCGCAGGCTGCCGTCCTCGCCGGCGCTCGCGAGCAGCGCGCTGTCAGGGCTGAAGGCGACGCTGTGGACCCCGCCCAGGTGGCCGGCGAGCGAGCGCGGCGTGCGCTCCGGCGCGGCCAGCTCCCAGACCCAGAGCTTTCCGTCGCCGCCCGCCGCGGCCAGCTGCGCTCCGTCGGGGCTGAAGCGGAGGTCCCAGACCGTCGCCGCCGGCCCGCCGGGGAGCCGGCGCGCGCGCCCGCTGGCGAGCTCCCAGAGACGCACCGCGCCGTCCCAGCCGCCCGAGGCGAGCGCGCGGCCGTCGGGCGAGAAGGCGACCGAGAGCACCTGGTCCTCGTGGCCGCGGAGCAGGCGGCGCACCTCGCGCGTCTGCGGGTCGAGCAGGTAGATGAGGTGGTCGCTGGCCGAGGCGGCGATCAGGCCTCCGTCCGGCGCGAACGCCACCCGGTGCACGATCGCCCCCAGGCTGCGGCTCCAGACCTGAGGCTCGGCGGCCAGGCGCCGCCAGAGGAGGCGAGCGAGGGCGGAGTCCTCTGCCTCCAGGGCGCCGCGCAGGCGCGCCCGCGCCTCGAGGAGGTCCGCCGAGCGCTCCGCCGCCCTCGCACCCTCGCGCTGTGCCTCGGCCCAGCCTCGCTCCACCGCGCGCTTCTGGCCGGAGAGGACGAGCGCGGCGCTGACGCCAGCCACCGCCACCAGCGCGAGCAACGCGACCAGCGCGCCGAGCCGTAGCCGCCGCCCCCGTTGCTGGCGACGCTCCCGCTGCTGCCCCGTCTCGAGGAAGCTGCGCACCGCCGCGGGGACCTGGCCGACCCGGTCGACGACGCGGCAGGCATCCCGCAGCGCGTCGCCGCCCCAGACCTCCTCGACGCGGCGGCCGCGCCGCTCCCAGAGCACGGCGGCCTGCCCGAGCTCGGCCAGCGCCGCGAGCTCCTCGCGGCTCTCCTCGATCCAGCGCGCCAGCTGACCCCAGGCGGCGATCAGCGACTCGTGCGCCAGCTCGACCTCGGCCTCGCCGCCCGCGTCCGCCTGGCGCGCGGTGATCAGCCGCGCCCCGACCAGGCTGGAGAGGACCTCCGCGGCGTCGTCGGCGGTGCCCTCGAGGAGCTGCGAGCGGCGCAGGACCCGGCGCGTCCCCTCCGGGGTGACCAGCCGCAGGAGCAGCGTCCGCGCGGTGCGCACGGCCGAGGTGCTGAGCCCGGTGATCACCGCGTCCGCGTGGCGGGCGAGCGCGCCCGCGACCCCGCCGAGCGCCGCGAAGGCGGCGCGCGTGAGGAGCCGCGCCTCCCGATCGCGGTGCTCCCAGAGGAGCTGCCCGGCGAACTGCAGGAGCGGAAGGCAGGCGGCCTCATGCTGCACCTCGGCGACCATCTCCGTGACGATGCGCGGGTCGTCGTAGGAGTAGCCCGCTGCTCGCACCGGCTTGAGGAGGAGCTCGCCGAGGGTGGGGGGGCCGGGCCGGCGCAGGACCATCACGTGCGCCAGGAGCTCGCGCTCCGCCTCGGCCAGCCGCCCGACGAACTCTTCCCGCAGGGTCATCACCGCGCGCACCGGGGCCGGCGGGTCGTCAGCCGCGCCGGCCAGCGCCTCGAGGAAGCGCTGCCGCACCCCGGCGTCGTCGACCAGGGTGAAGAGCTCCTCGAGCTGATCGACGTGGAGGAGGAGGCTCGCGCGCCGCTGCTCCGCCAGCTCCCGCAGGAGCAGGCCGAGGAGCGGCGGGGACTCGAGCAGGCGCGTGGCCAGCGGCTCGGGGGCCTCGCGCTCGCCGCTGTCCTCGCTGGACGGCGCCGCCGCCTCGCGGGTGCCGAACGGGCTGCTCCCCGAGGGCGAGAGCGGCTGCGCGCGCGCAGCGAGCAGCCGCGCTGCCAGCCGCTGGAAGGGGGCCGCGCCGGGCCGGAGCTGCACGACGAGCAGCGGTCCGCGCTCGCGGAGTCGCGGGACGACGCCAGCCTGCACGAACGAGGTCTTGCCGGCCCCGGAGGCGCCGATCACCACGATCGCCGGCTCCTCGCGCAGCCGCTCGACGAGGAAGGCCGTCTCGTCGTCGCGACCGAAGAAGCGCGGCCCGTGCTCCTCGTCGAACGGCAGCAGGCCGCGGAACGGGCTCAGCGCCTCGGAGGGCTGGTGGGGCTCCCGCGCCAGCAGCTCTCGCAGGCGCGCAGCGAGCTGGCCGGCGGAGGGCCGCGCCGAGGGGCTCTTCTGCAGGCAGGCGTCCACCAGCCTCACCACCTCGGGGGAGCGCTGCCAGCGTGTCTGCAGCGAGGGCACCGGCGCCTCGTCGCAGACCTGGTCCATCAGCGGGCGCAGCCTCTTCTCGGCGTACGGGAGCCCGCCCGCGAGCGCCTCGTACAGGATCACTCCGAGGGACCAGACATCGGCGGCGCCGGTGAGCTCACGTCCGCGCCACTGCTCCGGCGACATGTACAGCGGCGACCCGCAGACCTGTCCCCCGGTCTCGAACGGCTCCCGCGGCGCTTCGCCGACGACCGAGTCCACCCGCGCCGCGCCGGGCTCCCGGCCCTGCCCCTTGGCCAGCCCGAAGTCGAGGACGCGCGGCCGGCCGTCGGCGGCGATCATCACGTTCTCGGGCTTCAGGTCGCGGTGGAGCACGCCCGCCGCGTGCGCCTCCGCGAGCGCCTCGGCGACCGCCAGCGCGAGGCGGAGCGTCTCCTGCAGCGAGGGCGGCTCCTGCTCGAGGCGCCGGCGCAGGCTCTGACCGCGCACGTACTCGAGCGCCAGGTAGGGGCGACCGGAGTCCTCGCCGACCTCGTAGACCGTGACGATGTTCGGGTGGCTGAACCTGGCGGTCGTACGCGCCTCGAAGAGGAACCGCTCGACGGTGCGACGCGAGCCGAGGGTCTCGGCGCGGATCAGCTTCAGCGCCACCCTCCGCCCGAGCCTGAGGTCACGGGCCAGGTAGACCTCGCCCATCCCGCCGCGGCCGAGGACGCGGACCACCTCGAAGTGCGCGACGCGGCTCCCCGCGGGGAGGAGGACGGGGGCGTCGTGCGACGCCGAGGCGCCTCGCGGCCCGCTCGGCCTTCGTGTTTCGACCTGGCGCAGGGCCTGGCCGCGAGGCGACGAGGTGGTCGGTCGCTCGATCGCCAGCGAAGCGTCCTCGGCCGTGGCTGCGACGTCCTCGGCGACGTCCTCGGCGCCGGCCTGGGCGATGCGCGAGAAGAGACGCCGGCAGGGTGCGCAGCGCGCCAGGTGCCGCTCCAGCGCGGCGCCGACCTCGGGGTCGAGGCGCCGCTCGAAGAAGGCGAGGACCAGCTCGTCGTCGGGGCAGGCGATCACGGCGCGCGGCCCCCCGCGCGGCACGGCGCGCCGCGCGGCGTCCGTGCGGAGCGGGCTGGAACCGTGCTAGGGTGAGGACGTGGCTGCGTGGGGATCTCGGTCATGGCCATCCCGCTCCTGCTCGATCGCTTCGTCGCCCGGCTGCCGGAGCCTCAGCAGGCGAACATAGAGCAACGCGACCGGCTTGAACAGGTCCTCGCCGGCGCTCTCGCCCTCGGTCGGGAGGCCTGGCCGGAGCTGGCGGTGACCGACGAGGCCTACGTCGACCTCCTCGCCGCGCGCACGCCGGAGCGCGGCGCCCCCGAGCTCGAGCTCGGCAAGCTCTGCCTCGACGACCTCTACCTGGTCTGCGCTTGCCTGACCGGCGACGCCCGCGCCCTGAAGGCCTTCGAGGCCTACTGCTTCCCGTCGGTGGACCATGCGCTGGCGCGCCTGCGGCAGTCGCGCGCCACCGCCGAGGAGCTGAAGCAGGGGCTACGCGAGCAGCTCTTCGTCGGCGAGGGCGGCGGCCCCCTGCTGCGGACGTACTCGGGCCGCGGGCGCCTCCGCTCCTGGCTCCGCATCATCGCCGTGCGCACCGCGGGGCGGCTGATCGATCAGGAGCGCAAGGAGGTGCTGCTCACGGACAGCGTCCTCGGGGGGCTCGGCCCGGCCGAGGACGATCCCGAGCTCGAGCTCCTCAAGGCCACCTACCGCCGTGAGTTCGGCGCTGCCTTCGCCGAGGCGCTCGCGACGCTCGACGACCGCGAGCGGACGCTCCTCGCCCAGCACTACGTGGATCGCCTCAGCATCGACGAGATCGGGGTCATCTACGGCGCCCACCGCGCCACCATCGCGCGCTGGCTGGCGAAGGCGCGCGAGCGAGTGCTCCAGCAGACCCGGGCCACGCTGATGCGCAAGATCCGCGTCGGCGAGGGCGAGTACGAGAGCATCATGCGGCTGATCGAGAGCCAGCTGCCGCTGCAGCTCCCTCTCGCCGGGAGCGGCGGCGAGGACGCGGAGGGCGGCGGTTGACGAGCGCCCGCCTGCCCCTGCGCCGCTAACCTGCGGCGGTGAGCCCGCCGAGGCGCTCGCCGCCTAGCGCGCGCCGTCTGGCTGGTCCTCGGGCCGGCGAGTGCCCTGGCCGCGCAAACAGGAGGTCGCAGGCGGCTCCGTCGCTCGGCGGGCGATCTCGCGGCAGAAACCCGGCGTGGTCGGCCCCGCGGCGGGGCGCGAGCGAGGTGGCTCGTCCATTGCAACCTGTCGGGATGAGGAGGTCTCCATGAGGGCCCACGCCATCCTGCTGTTGCTCGTCGTCGAGGTGCACGCGGCCGCCGCTCCGGAGCGGCCCCGCCAGGACCGGCAGCCCGGAGCCGGTCCCCACCTGCGGCGCCCGGTCGACGCCATCCTCACGCGCGAGCTGGCCACGCTGACAGCCGGGTCGGGCCGGATCAGCGCCGGCCAGGTACGTCAGCTGGCCGCGATGGCCACCGACTCGACGGGGCAGATGGTCGGGAGCTGGGCCCTGCGCCGCCTGATGGCGGAGCAGGGCGGTCGCCTCACCCCCGCCGGGCTGGCCGAGGCCCAGGCCGCCCTCACCCGGAGGCGCGCCCCGACCTACCGTCCCGACCAAGAGCTCTATCGGGTGGTCGGACAGGACGGTGAGCATACGACCCGCAACCTGGACCTCTACCTCAAGAGCACCGGCTCGTTCCACAGCCACACCGGCTTGCAGACCTACTCGCGCGGCTGGCTCCAGTACAATCAGCGGGCACCGCTCGCGGTGGCCGACGGCTCTCGCGTCCCTGCCACGGCCATCCTCAACGCCGCCGAGCGGGGTGCGCTGGAGCAGCTGACGCCGGGGCAGCGCCTGGACCGCGCCGTGCAGAGCCTGGTCGGGAAGAGCAAGCTGGGGCTGCAGACCTTCGAGCAGATCTCGACGGGCAGCGCCTTCTACCAGCCGCAGCAGCCGGACTGGGGCGGGGTCTGCTACTCCTGGTCCCACTGCGCGCTCGACTCGCGGCAGTCGCGGCTGGTCGACGTCAAGGGCGCGCCGGGCGCGCGCGGCCTGTGGCTCTCGGGGCAGTGGCTGAGCCGCGCCGACCTCGGCAAGTGGCTGATGGCGCTCTCCAGCGCTCATACCCAGGGAGAGGGGAGGGTGATGTGGTACTCGCCCGAGGCGCAGGACCTGGTGAAGGCGGCGCTCGGCTACCTGACCCGCGGCGGCAAGGGCTTCCGCGCCGACATCGGGCCGGCGATCGCCAAGGGTGAGATCTGGTTCCAGCCCTTCGTCGGGCTGCAGGGCGGAAAGATCTCGGCGGTGCCCGACGCGATCAAGCAGCAGATCCTGACGGTGGCCCGGCAGCCGCAGAAGACGAACCCCTACCTCCCGCCGGCGCCGGGGGTCGAGGGGAAGGAGGTGCGCCTGGTCCAGTTCGCCGGACGCTACGGCGACGAGGCCGGCGACGCGCACGAGGGTGGGCCGCGGCACGCCAGGCTGAAGTGGGCGGCCTACGCCGTGCTCGACGGCGCGGGGAAGATGCTGCAGGCCTACCTCGCGAGCGATCCACGCCTCGCCGCGATCTCCGGCCTGCCCGTGCGCACCTCGGCGCCGGTCCCGGCCGAGCTCTTCGTCCCCGAGCACGGCACCATCGACGGTATCCTCAAGGGCCGCTCGACAGCGGGCGGCGGGCTCTACGGGCCGCAGCTCGAGTTCTTCGTCGGCACCGTGCTGGCGCGCGGCGTCCCCGGAGAGGTCCGGACGGCGTTCGAGAAGGAGGTCCTGACCACGCCGGGGCGCCTCGACACGGCCAGGGTCGCTGACCTGGCGAGGCGCTACCCGACCGTCGCCGGCGCGTACACGCGCGAGCAGTGGGAGCAGCACTTCGCCGCACGTGGTCTCGAGGCCCGGCGCTTCGGGCTCCTCCCCGCCCGGCCCGTGGGGCAGTAGGCGCGACGTCGCCTCTCCACCGCGTCTCCCTGGCGCTGGCAACAGCTTTGCACCAGACGCGAGGATGACCGACGACCGCAGAGCGGCCTGAGCCCGGGCCATGCGCACGCTGGCCCTCGCCTGCGACTACGATGGCACCCTCGCCAGCGAGGGCCGGGTCGGCCCGCAGGTGGTCGACGCGCTGGAGCGGCTGCGGGCCTCGGGCCGGCGCGTGGTGCTGGTCAGCGGCCGCCAGCTCGACGACCTGCTGCAGGTGTTCCCGCAGCACGGCCTCTGCGAGCGGATCGTCGCCGAGAACGGCGCCGTGCTCTACCGGCCCGCGCTGCGCGAGGAGGAGGTCCTGGCGCCGCCCCCGCCCGCGGCGCTGGTCGAGCGCCTGCGCGCGGCCGCGGTGCCGCTCTCCAGCGGCCGGGTGATCCTCGCCACGCACGAGCCGCACGAGCTGGCGGCGCTCGAGACGATCCGCGAGCTC
>JAKLHH010000879.1 GCA_022710245.1 Myxococcota bacterium | reverse complement strand
CACCGCGACGCACTCCGGGTCGAGGTAGCGGGGCAGCCACTCGGCGATCGCGGCCGAGGAGCGGGGGGCGAGCTCCGAGGGCTTGACCGCGGCGCAGTCGCCGGCGGCGAGCGCGCCGATCAGCGGCGCCAGCACCAGCTGCACGGGGTAGTTCCAGGGCCCGATGATCAGCGCGACCCCGAGCGGCTCGCGCAGCACCCGGCTGGAGCCGGGCTGGTTGACGAGCGGCGTCCACACCCGCTCGGGCTTCACCCAGGAGGCGAGGTGGCGGAGCGCGTGCTGGACCTCGAGGCGGAGGAACCCGGTCTCGCTGGCCCAGGCCTCGAAGCGAGGCTTGCCCAGGTCAGCCGCGAGCGCCGCCCAGAGCTCTCCCTCGCGCTCGTCGAGCAGGGCACGGAAGCGGCGGAGCTGCTCCTCGCGCCACTCGAGGTCGCGGGTGCGGCCGGAGTCGAAGCCCGCGCGCAGGCGGGCGACGAGGGCAGGGACGCTGGCGGCGCCGCTCGCGGCGGGGCCGTTCGCGCCCGGGTGGGTGCCGGGGGCATGGTTCGCGGCGGGGCTGGGCTCCATCCTGGTCCTCCAGAGCGTGCGGTCGCCGGCGCAGAGCCGGCGGGAGAAGTCTAGCGTGGAGGAGGTGGAGCGGCCACCGGCCAGGGGCTGGCTCTCCAGGTACGAGAGCTACGGGTAGGGCAGGGACTTGTCCCAGGCGTAGACGGTGGCCGGGTCGGTCATCGTGATGCCGGGGTAGTACGTCTGCATGATCTGCAGCATCTGCGCCTGGCTGGAGAAGCCGTCGGCCATGTACTCCTCGGCCGTGATCCCGCCCCAGGTCGTCAGGCGCACCAGGGTGACCTGCGCCTTGAAGGTGGTCTTGCTGGTCGAGCAGATGAGCTTGATCCACTCGCCGACGCTGATCCCCGCCACGTTGTGCTTGTTCCGCAGCGTGGTCTTCTTGGTGTTGTTCGTGATGGAGGCGCAGAGCGACTCGTTGAAGCTCAGCGAGTGGGTGATCTTGATCCCGTCGAGCTTGCCGCTGCCGTCCTTCGTCGAGGAGCCGTCCCGCACCCCGGCGTCCTTCGGCTTCGAGGCGCAGGAGCTCGCCTCACCGGGGCTGCCCTTGTCACCGGCCGACCCGGCCCAGAGGGTCAGCGCCGTGCACCAGCTCGCCGGGAGCCCGTTGTCGAGCGCCGGGTCGCGCAGCTCCAGCGACGCCCCGTTCACCAGGGGCCAGCCGGCGCTCCAGGCCACCCGGTCGATCTCCTGCCCGCTCCCGTCGACGAGCGCCACCTGGTCGGCGCTCTCCAGGGCCAGGCCGCTGTACTGGTAGGCGGCCGTCACGCCCCCGTTGGTCGCCGCGTCCTTGTTGCGGGCCAGCACCAGGTACTTCCCGCCGCCGAGCCGGAGCGGTCCCTGGAGGGTGTGGCTCTCGCCGTGGCCGTCCTTCAGCGTCCAGCCGCCGAGCTCCACCTCGTTCGCGGTGGGGTTGAAGAGCTCGATCCACTGGCCCTTCTCCTTCGCGGTCGCGGCGGGCGTGACCATCAGCTCGCTGACGACCACCCAGCCGCTCGAGCCATGATCCGCGGCGAGGTCCTCCGGCAGCGCTGCGTCCTCGGCGGGCGAGCCGTTGTTGCTGCAGCCAGCGGCCGTGGCGAGGGCGACGAGGGCGACCGCGCGGAGCGAACGGGTGACAGACATCGACACCTCCAGGGCCAGGTCTAGGCGTGGCGGGGGGTCACGCGACCCGGCACGTGCTCGAGCTCGATCCCCATCCCGGGTCCCTTGGGCGGGGCCTCGGCGACCCAGGCGATGCGACCAAGGAGCGAGAGCGGACGGCGCTGGTCAGGCAGCGTCACCAGGAGCTGGACCGTGGTGCCAGGGGGCTCCAGGAAGTCGGAGCGCACGAACAGCCCGCCGGCGCTCACGTCGGAGATCTCCCCCTCGAAGGTCGCCCGCGCGTCCAGCTCCAGGAGGTCGCTGCAGACGCGGACCGGGAGGTCCATCCGGTAGCGAGGGCTCGAGCGCCGGTCCGCGCCCGGCTCGGTGGCGCGCAGCGGCGTCAGGTCAGGGCTCAGGCGCGAGCACAGCAGTCGCTGCCAGAAATCACCGCCCACGTTCTCTTCCATCATCAGCAGCCTCACCAGGGGTCCTGATCCATTAGCCCAAGGACGGCCAGCAGGGCAAGGGGCAAGGGCGGCAAGGGGAGCGAGGGGAGCGAGGGGAGGCCCCCCGCTCGACACCCGGATTGCGCTGGTGGTGCGGAGGTCCGTATCATGGAGGTATGCGAACACGGCTGCTGGCAGTGCTGGTCCTCGTGGCGTCCTGTGGCGGGGCGACGGGCGGCGGGGGGAACGACGGTGGAGGTGGGCCCGGCAGCGACGGGCCCGCGCGCAGCGACGGCCTGACCACCACCTGGGAGTGGGGAGCCGGCGGCGACAGCGCCTGCGCGACGGCCACGACCGAGGCGACGCTGGTCAAGCAGCCCTCGGACATCGTCTTCATCCTCGACAACTCGGGGAGCATGAGCCTCGAGGCGAGCTGGGTGCAGCAGAACATGAACAGCTTCTCGCAGCAGATCGCCGCGAGCGGCGTCGACTTCCACGTCGTGGTGCTCTCGAGCTACCCGGGCAGCGGGAACGGTATCTGCATCGACCCGCCGCTCGGCGCGGGGGGCTGTCCCAAGACGGACACCAAGCTCCCCACCTTCCTGCACGTGAACCAGAGCGTCGCGAGCAGCAACGGCCTCTCCCTCTGCCTCAGCACCTACCCCAAGTGGAAGAGCGCGCTGCGCACCGGCGCCGCCAAGCACATCATCATCGTCACCGACGACAACTCCAGTCTCTCGGCGTCCTCCTTCCAGACGCAGCTCCTCGCGCTCGATCCTCCCACCTTCACCGGCTACAAGTTTCACGGTATCTTCTGCTTCACCGATTGCTCGTCGGCGGCGGAGGTCGGCTCGGTCTACAAGACGCTGGTGCAGCAGACCGGCGGGGTCTCCGGCGACCTCTGCAAGCAGGACTTCAAGCCGGTCTTCGACCAGCTCGCCACGGCGGTGGTGGCCGGCTCCAAGGTCGCATGCGACCTCGCCATGCCGGAGCCGCCCGAGGGGAAGAAGGTCAACCTCGATCAGGTCTCGGTGCAGGTGGTGCCCTCGCCGGGCGCCCCCGCCCAGAAGATCCCCCACGTCAACGACGCCGCCCAGTGCGGCAGCGGCGGCTGGTACTACGACAGCGCCACCGCGCCGACGAAGATCATCCTCTGCCCGACCACCTGCACCTGGGCCCAGGGGCTCACGCAGGCGAAGGTCACCGTCGGCCTCGGCTGCCTCGCGAGCATCGACTGATCCAGCGGACGGCCCCCACCTCGTCGGACGGCCCCCGCCGCGCCTTCAGGTAAGGCGCGTGGGCGGCCTACGGTGGAGCGCCAGCGTGGCGCTGGTCAAGGCAGAGGAGCTGCCTCTCCGATGGGAGAGGGCGGGAGGGCGCGGGAGGGCGGGGGCCCGGCTTCAGGCTCCGGGGGTGAGGGCCAGCGAGGCCCCGTAGATCATCCGCCGCTCGCTGCGGCGCCTCGCCTCCTCGAGGAGGAGGCGGCGATCCGGCGTGGCGCCCCCCTGGTGGAGGACCTTGCCCGCCGGGTCGACGACGGTGATGGTGGCGCCGAGGTCGAGCAGCTCCGGCGAGAGGTAGAGGGTCGCCTTGGCCACGTTCTTCGAGGTCAGGGTGATCGTGTTGCCCGTCGCCTGCGCCTGCAGGCGCGCCGCCTTGCTCGGATCGGTGCGGGCCTCGAGGTTGGCCCAGTACTGCGGCACCTTGAGCTGCTGCTGGAACCAGACGTAGTAGGGCGGCTCGCCCTCGGCCTGGATGGCGACGTTGTAGATGGTCGGGTTGGGGTAGGGGACACGCGGCTTCGCCAGCGTCCAGGTGACCGCTGCCTCCCAGCGGTCGAGGGGCCAGACGTGCCCCTGCCCCTTCAGCTCCTCGTAGACGTAGTCGTTGCCGAGCTCCGTCAGCGTCTGAGCGCAGGCGCGGTTCTGCTCCAGCATCTCTGCCATGTCCTGGTCGCCGCTGATGTAGTGGAGGCGGAGGTTGTGCAGGTTCTCGGCGTGCGGCCAGCAGTACGTCTTGTAGGTCGCGACGGGGGTGCCGAGCTTGAAGACAGCGCCGATCGAGCCCGCCACCGGCACGGCGCCCGCGTACGGCTCGGGGTAAGCGGGGGGCGTGCTGAAGGAGCCGCGG
>JAKLHH010000878.1 GCA_022710245.1 Myxococcota bacterium | reverse complement strand
CTCCCGACCCTCAGCCGGTCGGCGCGGCTGCGCCTGCTCTGCTCCGACCGCGGGCGCCGCCCGGGCGGCCCGGCCCGGCCCCGCGGCGGCGCTCCTTGGTCAGATCAGAACAGCTGCTTCCGCTTCGACGAGCTGAGGATGCCGAGCTGCTCACGGTACTTGGCGACCGTGCGGCGCGCGATGTCGATGTTCTGCTCGCGCAGCAGCTCGACGATCTTCTGGTCGGAGAGGGGCCGCTTGGTGTCCTCCTTGCTGATCAGGTCGCGGATCTTGTTCTTCACGCTCTCGCTGGCGATCTCGTCGCCGTCGGTGCGGTTGATGCCGCTGTTGAAGAAGAACTTCAGCTCGAAGATGCCCTGGGGGGTGTGCACGTACTTGTTGGTCGTGACGCGGCTGATGGTCGACTCGTGCATCGAGATGTCCTCGGCCACGTCGCGGAGGATCAGCGGCTTGAGGTAGTTGATGCCGCGGTCGAAGAACTCGCGCTGGAACTTGATGATGCTCTCGGTGACCTTGACGATCGTCCGCTGCCGCTGCTGGATGCTGCGGATCAGCCACTGCGCCGAGCGGAGCTTGTCCTGGATGTACTCGCGGGCCTGCGGGCTGCCGGAGAGCGCCGAGCGGTAGAACGACGAGATCTTCAGCTTGGGGAGGCCGTCGTCGTTCGGCACCACGAAGTACTTGTCGCCGACCTTGTGCACGTAGACGTCGGGGGTGATGTAGACCGGCTCCTCCTCGGAGTAGAGCCGCCCCGGCTTGGGGTCGAAGCTGGCGATCACCTTGACAGCCTCGTAGATCTCCTCGAGCGGCTGCTTCAGGTCGCGGGCGATCGCCTGGTAGTTCTTCTTCTCCAGGTTGCTCAGGTGGTCCTTGATGATGCGGACGACGATCTCGTCGTCCTCGCCGGCGTGCTCGGCCTGGATCAGCAGGCACTCCTGCAGCGTGCGCGCGGCGACGCCCACCGGGTCGAACTCCTGCACGCGCCGCAGCGCCTTGAGCGCCGTCTCCACCGACACCTTGCACTCGGCGGCGATGTCCTCGATCGGCGGCTCGGCGAGGTAGCCCGCCGGGTTGATGTTGCCGATGACGAGCATGCCGATCTGCTCCTCCTCGGGGGTCATCTGGCTCAGCTTGAGCTGCCAGACGAGGTGGTCGAAGAGCGACGGCTTGCGGGTGAGGGTGTTCTCCAGCGACGGGAGCTCCTCGCCGCCGGGGCGGTAGGAGGGCATCGGCGGCGCGAGCGAGTAGTTGTCGAGGTAGTTGTCCCAGTCGATCTCGCGCACGGCGGCGCTGTCGGGGCTGTCGCCGGCCTTGACCTCGGTGGTCACCTCGCCGCCGCTCCCCTCGCTCATCGCCTCGGTGGGCGAGGGCATCTCCTGGTCGAGCCCCTCGAGGCTCATGTCCTCGGGCCGCGACTCCTCGGGCGCCGACTCCTTCTCCTGCCCGGCGTCGGTCGAGTCCTCGAGGACGGGGTTCTCCACCATCTCCTCGCGGACCAGATCGACGAGCTCCATGCGCGAGAGCTGCAGCAGCTTGATCGCCTGCTGGAGCTGCGGCGTCATCACCAGCTGTTGACTGAGCTTGAGGTGCTGCTTGATCTCGAGTGCCATGCGGGACTCCCTGCTACCGGTCGCCAGCCAGGGCCGAGGGCTGCCCCTCGCCCGGCACCGGCGCCCAGCCGAAGTACGAGCGCTGTGCGGCGGGATGGGCCCGGACCTCCGCGGCGCTGCCTGCGGCGATCACCCGGCCATCCACCAGGATATAGAGACGGTGACAGATCGCCAGGGCCTCCTCCACCGGATGATCGGTGAGGAGGACCCCTGCGCCCTCGCCGGCGAGCCGCGCCACGGCCCCCTGCAGGGCGGCGAGCCCGGCGGGGTCGAGGCCGCGCAGCGGCTCGTCGAGGAGGAGGAGTGAGGGGCGCGTGGCGAGCAGGCGGGCGATCTCCAGGCGCCGCCGCTCGCCGCCGCTCAGGGTCGCCGCGAGCTGATCGCGTCGCGGCGTGAGCGAGAGGGCCTCGAGGAGCGGCGCCGCCTCGGCGCGCGAGCGGCCGCGCAGCTCGAGGACGGCCTCCAGGTTGCGCGCGGCGCTGAGGCCGAGGAAGGCGCTCGGCTCCTGCGGCAGGTAGCCGAGCCCGAGGCGCGCGCGCCGGTGCGTGGGCTCGTCGGTGATCTCCTGGCCGCACCAGCGCACCACGCCGGCGTCCGGGCGGTCGAGCCCCATCAGCAAGCGGAAGAGCGTCGACTTGCCGGCGCCGTTCGGTCCGAGCAGGCCGACCACCTCGCCGGGGCGCACCTCGAGCGAGACCTGGTCGAGCACCTGGCGACCGGCGATGCGCCTGCAGAGCCCGCTCGCCTCGAGGGTCTGCGTGCTCATGGCGCTCTCGCCTCCGGAGCACCCACCGGCGCCGCCGGCGACTGCAGCCGGGCGCGGGCCGCCTGGACGCTGAGCCTGCCCGAGGGGAGGTCGAGGCGCACCCGCTCGCCCTCCAGCTCGAGCCCGAGCTTGCTCACGCGCACGCGAGCGTGGCCGGTGAGCTCGAGCGCGCGTTCGTGGGTGAGGAGCGTGGCCTGATCCGCGCGGCCGCTGGCGCCGCTCGCCTGCAGCACGACCCCGCCGCTCGCCTGCAGCCGCTGCGGGCGGCCCTGCGCGTCGAGGAGGACGGTGAGCTGCCCAGCCTGCAGGCGCAGCTCACCGAGCTCGACGACGACCTGGCCGCGGAGCGAGATGCGGTGCTGCTCGGGCTGGTAGGCGAGCTCGACGGCGGAGAGGCGGAGCCCGGCGGTCTGCACCCGGATCGGCCCGGCGGCAGGGCGGGTGCTCCCCGCGCTCCGCGCCGCTGCTGACGCAGCGAGCGCCGAGATGGCGAGACCGACGAGCGCGCTGTTCCAGGTCCGACCCAAGCTCTATCCCCTCGACGTTCGCTCCGGCGGCCGCTCGCGTGTTGGCACGGTTGGCACGTCGGACTGGGGGCTGTGCGGTGCGCAACCTCCAGGAATCCTGAGAACAGCAACAATCTAGCATCCCCCCCCACCCCAGTAAAGGTCAAAGGAGGCCTGCTGGTATGCTACTTGCTATAGGGCTTGACATTTGCTGGTCGTGGCGGCTACACGCGACCGCCCTCCGCGCTGGTCGGCGCCGCGACCGTCGCCAGGTCGTGGCAGCGACGCGCGATCACCGTCGGCGCCGCGCGGCTCGCGCCAGCTGATCCAGCGTCCCGCCAGCGATCGAGAGACCACACCCACTGCCCTGGCTCGTCGAGGATAGCGCGCTCGAGCGGCGCCGCCAGCTGCCCAGCGGCAGCGAGGGGCGCTCGCCAGTCGACGCTGCCGACCCGCTCGATCTGGATCTCATGCTGGCACGTGCCAGTTCGCCGGATGGTTCCAGCGACCACCGCCGCGCCAGTGCGGCGCGCGAGGAGTGGCACGAGAGCCGTGCCGACCGCGGGCTGACCGAGGAACGGGGCGCGAACCCCACCGGAGGCCGGCCCGGGCACGTCGAGGAGGACGCCCAGCACCTCGCCTCGCCGCAGCGCCCGGCTCGCCGCGACCAGGTGGCCAGGCTGCGTGACGTCGAGGCCGCGCACCCCGAGCGCCTCGCGGGCAGCGACGAGCAGCCGGTCGAGCCGGGGGTCGCGGCTCGGCTTGTAGAGCACCACCACGGACCCCGAGGCCTGCGCCACCTCGGCGGCCATCAGCTCCCAGTTGCCGAGGTGGCCGGTCACGTAGATCACCCCGCGTCCCTCTGCGCGCGCCTCGCGCAGCGCCTCGAGCGCGCCGGGGGCGAAGCGCGCGGGGCTCCGCGAGGTGCCGAGCCGGGAGCGCAGGGCGGAGCGCCCGACGAGCTGGGCGCACTCGGCGAGGCTCTCGCCGAGATGCGCGAAGGCGCGGCGACGAAGCGCGCGGCGCGCGGCGCGGTCCAGGCCGGGGAGCACCCGCGCGAGGTTCTCGTCGGCGCGTCGACGCTCGCGCCGGGCCAGCGAGCCGCCCAGGCGACCGAGCGCGCGGCCGAGCGCGAGCGCGGCGCGGAGCGGCAGCGCCGCGAGGAGCCCGAGGAGGCCGCGGACGAGGAGGTAGAGGAGCGCGTGCCTGGCGGCGTGGAGCGGGCGGCGTCGCGGGCGCAGCTCGCCCTCGCACGACGCGGCCCCCCTGCGCTGGCTCATGCCTTGCTCTGGCTCTGCTGGACGAGGGCGGCCTTGATGAAGGCGCTGAAGAGGGGGTGCGGCGCGGTGGGCCGCG
>JAKLHH010000877.1 GCA_022710245.1 Myxococcota bacterium | reverse complement strand
ATCCGCCCGGCGGTGAGCGCTGTCGTGGTGGTCGCTGGCTCGCAGCGGCGGCTCGAGGACTTGTGGCGGTCCGGCGGCAGTGCTCATACTCGTCGCATGTCCGCGCTCACCGTCGTTCTCACCGCGGCCTGCTCGTTGTTGCTGCTCGAGACGAGCCTCCTCTTCGTCCACCTCGGCCGGCTGCGGCGGCTCTCGCGCTCTACCGCGCCTGAGCCCACCGCCTGGCCGCTCGTCTCGGTCGTCATGGCCGCGCGCGACGAGGCGCGCGACGTCGCGAGCTCGGTCGCCTCGCGCCTCGCCGAGGGCTACCCGGCGCTCGAGCTGATCCTCGTCGACGATCGGTCAGAGGACGGCACCGGCTCGCTCGCGCTCGCGGCCGCGGCCGGCGACCCTCGCCTGACCGTGGTCCGGGTCGACGAGCTGCCGGCGGGCTGGCTGGGCAAGGTCCACGCCCTCCACCAGGGCGTGCAGCGCGCTCGCGGCGACTTCGTGCTCTTCTCCGACGGCGACGTCAGCGTGCGGCCGGGCACGCTCCGGCTCGCGGTCGCGCACTGCCTCGCCGGGGAGCTGGACCAGCTCGCGCTGATGCCGGCCTTCCACACCGGCAGCGTCCTGGTCGACGCGATCTGGGCCGTCTTCCTCCGCGGCATGCTGGTCCTCATCGACCCCGGCGCGGTCCGCGATCCGCGCAGCCGCGTCGCCATGGGCTCGGGCGGCTTCAACCTGGTGCGACGGGCAGCCTTCGACCGCACGCCGGGGTTCGAGCACCTGCGCCTGGAGACCGGCGACGACGTCGCGCTGGCGCAGATGGTCAAGCGCGCCGGGGGCAAGCTGGACTTCGTCGACGGGAGCGACCTCGTGTCGGTGCCCATGTACCGCTCGGTCGGCGCGTTCCTCCGCGGCATCGAGAAGAACGGCAGCACGCTGGCGAGGGTGCCAGCGGCGGTGGTCGCCGGTGCGCTGACCCTGCTCTGGAGCCTCGTCTTCGCGCCGCTGGTCGCGCTGGCGACCGGGCCAGCGTGGCTCTCCGCTGTCGGCGCCGTCAGCCTCTGCGCCTATGTGGCGGGCGAGCTCGTCTCGCTGCACAGGAACACGCGGCGCTGGCTGCCGGCGCTGCTCTGGCCGCTCGGCGGGCTGCTGATGAGCTACGGCCTGGTCCGCGCGGCCTGGCTGGTCAGGCGAAACGGCGGGGTGAGCTGGCGAGGGACCTTCTACACCCTCGAGGAGCTGAAGCGGCACCGCCGGATCTGAGGCGCGGCGCCGACGGCGAGGGCGTGGGAGCCCTCATCCGCTGCTCCATTCATTGCAGCTCTACCCGCCGCGCGTGGCGGCGACCTATTGAGCGACGCCGAGGTCTCCGGGACTGTCGCGCACGCTCTGGTAGGCTCAGCGCCTCAGAAGAGAGAGGGCCCGCCGTAGAAGAACTGGCCGGTGCAGCTCGCCGGCCACTGCATCCGCTCCGAGCACTCCATCGATGGGATCGCCGGCAGGCACTCCTCGCGCAGCGCCGTGTCGTCGCGCACGCCGACCACGTCCGGGCACGCCATCATGGCGTCGAGGTTCTCGATCAGCATCTGGGCGACCAGCGGGGAGCACCTGGCGCGGAAGAAGACGCGGAGGGTCGCGGCCATCTCCTCGCACGCCTCCTCGCCGGAGGCGCCGCACGACAGGTGTCCCGGCGCCGTCGCCAGGGTCGCGGCCAGCAGGCACAGCCTGAGCGCTCGCACCTCGTCACCTCCTCAGAAGACGTAGCCCGCGGAGAGCACCACCGCGGCTCTGGTGTACATCGCGAAGACCTGTCCGACCCGCGTCAGCGGGAGGCGCACGGCGAGCGAGACGGGCACCCGCGCGTGCGGAGGCGCCTCTGGATGTGACCGAGCGCCTTCGGGTGCGCCGTCGCCGCCGCCTCGGCGAGGTAGCGCTGGAACTGGCGCACCGCCGCCGCGTGAAGACCGAGCTTGTCCTGAGCGGAGGCGAGGTTGAACCGCATCTCGGGGGCGGGCTCGAGCGCGAGCGCCGCCTCGAACTTCGCCACCGCGCAGCGGTAGTCCCGGCGGCGCCCCCTCTGCACCGCGTTGCAGGCGCTCCGCGCGACCACCGATCATCGCGGCCTCGCCGCCCTCGTCGCGCGAGCCGCCGCGGCCCACTCCGAGCGGGCGCGCGTCTTCCGCCAGGCCCCGGAGGGCTGGCGCCTCGTCGTCGAAGCGACCGCGTCGAGCCTCCGCTGGGGCGGCGGCGAGGAGCCAGGCGCGCTGCCCCTGAATGGCAGCCTGACGATGACGCCGATCTGCCACGAGGAGGCGCGGGCCCTGCTCCTCGTCACGGTCGGGTTGAGCAGGGACAGCCAAGGCGCGCTCGAGGCGCTCTGCCGCGAGGCGGCGACGGCCCACGAGCGCCTGTCTGCGACCGGGGCCTCGAGGGAGGAGTGGTGGAGCCTGACGGCGCAGCAGCGCCGGGCCCTCCTCGATGGGCTGGTTGCTCGAACGCGGGGGACGCGCGAGGCGAGCCGTCGGGCGCTCGTGGCCCGCGGCCTCGACCTCGATGGCTACCACCCCGACCTGCCCCGCCGCCAGGCGCTCGAGCTTCGGCGAGAGGTGGAGGAGCTCGCCAACGCGCGGCGCTGGTGGGCCTTCCACCTTGCCTAGCGCGGCCGGCGGTCGGCGTGGCGTGGTCACGGCGGTTGCCGCGTGTGCCGAGGGCGCTGGTGGGCTCGAAGAGGGTGGTGCTGCGGCCAACGAAGTCAACACTCGGGGGCTGGAGTCACATCTTCTTGCAGGTGCCGAAGGTGTTCTGGGGCGTGCAGAACTGCCACGAACCGGTGGCGCAGATGTTGTAGGTGGTGCCGTAGCCCCAGCAAGCGTAGTTGCAGGCCTTGCCCGCGAGGTCTCCGAGGTTGGTGTGGGAGGCGTTCGTCGGCGGGCAACCTCCGCCGCTCGACGAGCTGCCGCTCGACGAGCTGCCGCTCGACGAGCTGCCGCTGGTTCCGCAGACCTGGAGGTAGCTCGCGCTGCCGCCGCAGCAGTCGTTGTACTTGGTGCAGTTGGAGTCGCACTGGCATGCCCCGCCGGAGAAGTACTGATCACAGCGGTTCTTGCAGCTCTGCGCGCTGCCGGAGCCGCTGGAAGCGCTGGTGCCGTTCGGGCAGCTCGAGCAGCAGTCCTGGTTCGCGACGCACTTGCTGTCGCAGTAGCACTTCGACCCGCCGGAGCCGCTGGTGCCGGAGCCGCTGGCGCCGTATGGGCAGGTCGAGCAGCAGTCCTGGTTCGCGACGCACTTGTTGTCGCAGTAGCACTTCGACCCGCCGGAGCCGGTCAGTCCGTTCACCCCAGCCTCGCTGGTGGCGCAGTAGTAGTGGTTCTCCTCGAGGACGTTGACCTGGCGCCTGCACTGCTCGGTCGAGTAGTCGCAGTAGACCCCTGCCTGGTCGCAGTCGCTCGCGCTGGTGGGCACGGAGTACAGCTGGGCGCTGCGGTCCCCGTCACCTCTCCGCTCCGGATTCCGGCCGTCGCTGATATCCTCACCTTCGCAGGCAGTGAAGGAGAGGGCCAGCGCAACCAACACACTGACCGAGCACGTCTTCATTGGTTTCCTCCTGAGCGCATTGTGTTTGTCGTCGCGGCTGCGAGCCCGTAAGAGCAAGCGTGGTGCCACCATCTGCGGAGCTGTACCTCGCCGGTTTTCGCGCTCTAGTGGGTCAGTGGGAGGTCACTGCCGGTCACTCGGCTGACCAGGGTCTCTCGCGGCGGGCCTTCGTCGACATCTTCGAGCTCACCGACCCGCACTTCAGCGTGCTGCAGGCCCAGGAGCTCGAGCCTGACCGCACCGCGGCTGCTCTGCACCAAGCTCCGTGCGCTCTGAACGTGGACCGAGGGCGCCCGGGCCGGGGACCGCGGGCAACGGGCGACGGGCTCGGCCTCGAGGCGGCCGCGCCGACGGGCGCGGGGATCGTGCCCAGGGTCCCGAGGGTCCCGAGACGGACGCGACCGTCGCACGGCCAGATCTAGATCACCGCCCCCGCCGGGATGACCGCCCCCTTCGGGATCACCGTCACCCCGTCGCGCACCCAGTGCGTCTCCGCGCGGAACTCGCGCACCTCGGGCCTGGGGCGGATGACGGCCCCGTCGCCGATGCGCGCGTTCTTGTCGATGATCGCCCGCGAGATGCGGCACCCGCGCCCGATCCCGAGCGGCGGCAGCTCCTCGGTGGGGCGCTCCCAGGAGCCCAGCACCTCCTCGCCC
>JAKLHH010000876.1 GCA_022710245.1 Myxococcota bacterium | reverse complement strand
GGTCGAGCCGCTCCAGGGTGGTGTCGAGCTCCTGGAAGTGGTCCTCGTAGATGTCCGCCTGCTCATCGCGCACGTCGATCTCTCGCCGGCCGACAGGGTCGACCTCGCGTGCGTCGAGCATCTCCAGGATGCCGTCCCTGATCGGGTAGCGGGCGCCGCAGGTCACGCAGCGGAGCGCGCCGTCGCTGATCCCCTCGCGCGCGGCGCCCTCCACCGCGAGCCGCCCGCCCTCGCGCGGGCAGCGGAGGAGCGGCACGCAGTCGAGCGGGAAGGCGACGCTCGTGTGGCGGGGCCGGAGCAGGTCTCTCTCTGCGAGGGCGCGCGCTAGCACGACCAGCCCTCGCGGGTGGCGATCGCCGCAACCAGTCTCATGGTCATCCTCCGCGGGCAGCAGAGTGCAAGCGAGGGACCAGCGGGCGTGCGCCCGCGCGGCGAGCAAAGCTCCATGGATCAGCGGAGGTTTGGCGCACGAGGTGGAGGTGGAGCAGAGCGTACATGTGGGGTGAGAACCCTCACCCCGTTGGCGTCGCCAGGACGAGAACCACCGTCACTTCGGAGGCTTGCGCTCGGCAGACGAACCCCCGGGGCTGGGCCCTGAGGCTCCAGAGGCATCCAGAAGACCAGGGGGAACGGTCAGCGGGCCGCGGCGACAGCGACCCCGAGCACGACCAGCGCCAGGGAGAGCACGCAGAGGAGGAGCACCCAGCGGGGGTGCAGTGACCGAAGCAACGACGGGCGCGGCGTGGCGAGCTCCGCGGATGGCTCGAGGACGAGCGGCTCGACGGCCGGGGCCTCGAGCGGAGACTCGAGGAGCGCGCGAGACTCGAGGAGCGCGGGCGGTGGCGCCAGCGGTGGCTCGAGCGGGAGCTGCGCCGCGGGCGTCGGCTCGCCCTCGGCGACGAGGCATACCTCCGGAGGGACGGCGTCCTGCAGCGTGTCGCTCGGCTCCAGCACGACCAGGCCAGGCTCCAGCACCACCAGGCTGTCGTCCAGCTCGATGGGCGGCGGGTCGGGTTGGGTGCGCGTCTCGCGGATCGCCATCACGGCGTCCGCGCCGACGGGGAGGTCGGCGAGCCAGCGGACCCGCCGCGTGGGCTGCTCGAGGAGTGGGGCTGGTTTCCGGGTGCTTCTTCCCATGCTGCATCGAGGAGTAGCAGGCCGTGTGCCAGGGCGGGTCACGGCAAAGCCCTTGCGTTCTCGGAGCCGCGCGAGCTGCTGGGGTTCGCTGAACCCGGCGCGCGGGGGTCAACGGTCCTCCGTCGCGCACGTGCCCGGTCACACGGCGCTATTGCGAGGGCGGCGGAAGGCCGCTAACCTCCTCGGCGATGACGGAGATGACCCGTTGAAGCGCTTCCTCCTCGGCCTGCTGCTCGGGCTGCTCCCCCTGGGCGGCCTCCTCGGCTACCAGGCCTACCAGCGCGGGCGCGATCCTTGCCGCGGCCACTGCGCGAGCAGCACCACCTGCATGGAGGGGAGCTGCGTCGCCCTCGGCAGGGTCGAGCCCGTGGCGCCGCAGAAAGCCCGACGCACGGGACGTGGCCGTCGCGCGGCAGGGGCGGGGGCAGGGCGCGCGTCGGCGGAGGCCGAGCTGCGGCGCCCCAGCGCCGCCGAGGCGGCGCTCGCCACCGAGGGCCCCGCGGTGGGCGGCACCGAGTACGTGAACCTCGCCGGCAAGGAGCAGGCGCGCGAGCTCACCAGCGAGGAGGTGGACAGCCGCTTCCGCGCCCTCGACGAGCGGATCGTGGCGTGCATCGATCGCGCGCGCGCAGGGGTGGACGTCGGCGGGCACACGGTCACGGTGCGCTTCCGGGTGGAGCGCTCCGGTCACGTGGAGAAGGTGCAGGTCGCGGCCCCCTCGGTGATGCAGCGCGCCGGTCTGACCGGCTGCGTGCGGCCGCTGGTCGCGGGGCTCCGCTTCGAGGCGAGCGGGCGGGCGCTGGTGATGAGCTACCCCTTCAAGCTGCGCTGATCAGCGCGCCGGGCAGGTGACCGCCAGCTCCGGCGGGATCCCGAGATCGAGGTCGAAGGTGATCGCCTCGCCCCTTCCGTCGAGCTGCACCGAGTGAGCCGCGTGCACCCCGCCCCGAGGGGAGGCGCTCCCGGCCGGCAGCCGCTTGAGGACCGGGAAGTCGCTCTCGACGGAGTCGCCGGGCGCGAGGGTCGCGAAGCGTCGCTGCTCGGCGAGTGAGCCGGGCTTTCCGTAGCACCCCTCGTAGTGCATCGTCAGCACCACGCCGTCGAGGCGTCGGCCGAGCGTGTTCTTCAGCTTGACGCTGATCCGCTCGCCCGCGCGCGAGAGCACCAGCCCGTCCCAGCGCTCCACGCGGTCCGCGGCGAACCCCGCGGGCCTGGTCCCCGGGCGGCGGATGCGAAAGCCCGACCTGGCGTGCACCCAGTCCGAGCGCATCTGCGCTTGCTCGCAGGGGGCGGTGTCGACGACCCGAGCCCGAGCGCTCTTCACGCTGGAGAGCGCCCGGCCGCGCGCGACCACGGGCAGGTCGCGAGCCTTCTCCAGCGGCGCTCCCCGCGCCGGCTGCAGCCTGACGAACCCCACCTCGAGGTGCGGATCGACCCACTCATCACCCTTCGCGGTGCAGCGCCTGGCCCACTGCTCCGAGAGGACTCCGACGAGAAGCTCCTGGGCGGGTCGGGCCAGCGCCGCGGGAGCGAGCAGGACGGCCACGGTCGCGGCGAGCAGGAGGTGCAGCGCGCGGTGGCACCTCCGGGATCGACGAGTCAGGCGAGCGTGCATGAGATCCTCCAGACCCTGCGTGTCGTGTCACTTCCAGAAGAGCTCCTCGGGCAGGTCGCCGAGGAGCTCGGGGCGCTCGCGCAGCTCCGCCTGATCGTAGGCCGAGACCAGCACCTCGCCGCCCGGCGGCGCGGTGAAGACCGGGCGCCAGCCAGCGTCGCGGTAGCCGGTGCCGCGACCGGGCAGCTGGCGGTGCTCGACGAGGCCAGCCACGAGCACGCGCTGGCCGGGCCGGAGGAGCCGCTCCGAGGAGCCGTAGCGGGCGGAGTAGACCAGGCTCTGCGTCGGCATCCCCTCGCGCTCGAGGAGCTGCATCCGCTCGGGGGTGAGGAGCTCGCTGACGTCGTGCTCGCGCGGCGGCTCGGGCGGGAGCACGACGAGCCAGCTCGCGCCGTCGATCAGCGCCCGGCCGGTGCCGTCGTCGAGCTCGAAGGGGAGGACGCGCGTCGCCTCCCCGAACTGGTAGGTGCGGGGGCCGCTGAACGCGGTCAGCTTGAGCCGGAACCCGACCACCTCCTCGCCGGAGAAAGGGGCGCGCATCGTCTCGAGGGGCACGACCAGGCCCGTGGCCACCGCGGGGCCGCCTCGCGCGAGCGCGCCGAGGGGGATCGGGGCGGCGTGCGTCAGCGCCTCGCGCAGGCTCTGCTGCAGGCGCTTGCGCGCCCGCCAGCGCCGGTGCGCCTCGAGCCCGCTGGCTCCGGCGCCGAGCGCCATCACCGCCAGCCAGAAGATCAGCTCGCCCAGGGAGGCTCCGTCCCGCGCTTCCAGCGCGCGATCAGCGGGCCGGGGTCGTCGCTCATCACCGCGGTCACGCCGGCGGCGGCGAGGTGGTCCGCGAGCCCGTCCGGTCGCGGGTCGTTGACGGTGTAGACGAGGGCGGGCATCCCGGCGCGGCGGAGGGCCTCGAGGTCGTTCCGCCGCAGGAGCTCGGCGGAGGGGCGACGCCGGTAGGCGAGCGACTCGGAGCCGAGCGCCTGCGCCGAGATCAGATAGGCGTCGGCGCCGACGACGCCGCGGACGTACTCGACCGGGCGCTCGAGCGGGACGTACATCAGCACGCCCGCCGGGATCTCCGGCTGCTCTGCGACGACGCGGGCCACGACGGCGTGGTCGAAGGAGGCGACCAGGACCTGCGCCTCGGTGCGGGTCGCCCGGATCACCGCGAGGGTCGCGTCGACGAGATCGGGGTCGGCCTGCGGGAAGGCCTTCAGCTCGAGGATCGCCTGCCAGCCCCGCTCGGCCACCAGCCGCAGCGCCTCCTCGAGCGTGGGGATGCGCACCTCGCCCGAGGCGAAGCGAGCCCGCGCCTCGGCCGGCAGCGCGGCGAGCGTGCCGAAGTCCGCCGCCGAGCGCGGCCCGCCGGCCGGGTCGACGAACCAGGAGCCCGCGTCGAGGGCGCGCACCTCGGCGAGGTCGAAGTCGGCCACCTGGTAGCCCGCGGCAGCCCTGGGGTCGCCCGCGAAGCGGCGGGCCACGTCGGTGGTGCG
>JAKLHH010000875.1 GCA_022710245.1 Myxococcota bacterium | reverse complement strand
GCGGAGGCGGGGGGTCGACGCGCCGCGCCGCCGGGGGCTGCAACCGCACCTCGATCGGTCCGCTCCCGTACACCGGGTCCGCCGACGCCGGCCCGGCCGCGCCGGCGACCACGGCGCTGGCCGCCACCGCCGCGGCCACGCGCCCGAGCTGGCGGAGCGGGCCTGGCGGCGCGATCACCTCCGCGCGCCCGTGCACGTGGAGGCGCAGCCGCCGTCCGTCGAGCGCGAGCTCGTCGCCGTGACAGAGGACGACTGGCTTCTCCGGCGGCGCCTCGAGCGAGCGACCCTCGCGGGTCACGACGACCGGGGGGGTGCCCTCGCGCCGGAGCAGGATCAGCCGCTCGTCGAGCGAGACCCAGAGCTCGCAGGCGGCGGAGACCTCCTGCCAGAGCACGCTCCCGTCGGCGGCGAGGCCGAGCCCGGGCTCGCGACCGACGACGGCGACACACTGCAGGTAGCGCTCCTCGGCGGGCGCCTCGAGGTCCTCGAGGCAAAGATCGATCGGCTGCGGCATCGTCTGACTCCTTCCATCGGCGGTGGCCTCGCCTGCGGCTACTTCTGCGGCTCCTTCCTGGATTCCTTCTTGGGCGGCTTCCTGGGCTCCGCCTTCTTCTTGACGTCGGGCTTCTTGGGCTTCGGCTCTGGCTTCGGCGGCGGCGGCGGTACGGCCGGTGCGCCCGGCGGGTTCTGGCGCACCTCGATCTCGTCGCGCGCGGGGTCAGCGCCGGCGAGCGCTGGCGCCCCCGTGAGCAGGGCCCCCACCGCGAGCGCAGCGGCGGCGCGGCCAAGCTCGCGGAGCAGGCGCGGCGGGGTCAGCGCCTGGACCGCGCCGTGGAGATGCAGGCGGAGCCGCCTCGCCCCGAGCGCGAGCTCGTCGCCGTGGCGCAGGATGACCGGCTTCTCGGCGGGCGCCTCGAGCGTGCGACCCTGCCGGCTCACCTGCACCGCGGGCGCGCCCTGGCGCCGCAGCAGCGCCAGGCGATCGTCCTGCGTGACCCAGAGCTCGCAGGCGAGCGCGACGCTCTGCCAGAGCACGCTCCCGTCGACGGCGAGCCCGAGCCCGGGCCCTCTCCCGACGGCGGCCACGCACTGCAGGTAGCGCTCCTCGGGCGGCCCGACGAGATCCTCGAGGCAGAGCGCCAGCGGCCGGGGCGTGGTGGGGGTGGTCACTGCTTGTTCTCCTGCTTGTCCTCGCGCGACTTCTTCGACGCCTTCTTGTCCGGCTTCTTGGCCTCGGGCTTCTTCTTGTCCGGCTTCTTGGCCTCGGGCTTCTTCTTGTCCGGCTTCTTCGGCTCGGGCTTCTTCGGCTCCGGCGCGACCACGCTGGGAGGATGCTGCCGCACCTCGATCTGGTCCCGCGCGGGATCGGCGGCGACGCTCCCCGGCGCGCCCGCGAGCAGGGCTCCCACCGCGAGCGCAGCCGCGGCGCGGCCAAGCTCGCGGAGCACCCGCGGCGGGCTCAGCTCCTGGACGGCGCCGTGCAGGTGCAGGCGGAGCCGCCTGCCGCCGAGCGCAAGCTCGTCGCCCTGGCGCAGGATGACCGGCTTCTCGGGCGGCGCCTCGAGCGTGCGACCCTGCCGGCTCACCTGCACCGCGGGCGCACCCTCGCGCCGCAGCAGCGCCAGGCGATCGTCCTGCGTGGCCCAGAGCTCGCAGGCGAGCGCGAGCTGCTGCCAGAGCACGCTCCCGTCGACGGCGAGCCCGAGCCCCGGGCCCCTGCCGACGGCGGCCACGCACTGCAGGTAGCGTTCCTCGGTGGCAGCGTCGAGATCCTCGAGACAGAGCGCCAGCGGCTGGGGCATCGTGGTCACTCCTTCTTCTCCTCCCCCTTCTTCTTCGGCGCCTTCTTGGCCGGCTTCTTGGCGTCGTGCTTCTTCTTGTCGGGCTTCTTCGGCTCCGCCTTCGGCGGCGGCGGCGCGACTGGCTTGGGCGGGTGGTCCCGCACCTCGATCGGGCCCGGGCCCGGGTCGGCGCTCCCCGGCACCGGCGCGGCGCCCACCAGCGCTCCCACCGCCAGCGCGGCGGCGACCTGCCCCACGCGCTCGCGGAGCGGCCGAGGCGCGGTCACGGCGGTCGCGCGCCCGTGCAGGTGCAGGCGCAGCCGCCGGCCACCGAGGCGCAGCTCGTCGCCGTGACAGAGGACGACCGGCCGCCCGGCCGGCGCCTCGAGCGCGCGTCCCTCGCGGCTCACGGTCACCGGCGGCGCGTCCTCGCGCCGCAGCAGCACCAGCCGCTCGTCGGCGGAGACCCAGAGCTCGCAGGCCAAGGCGAGCTCACGCCAGAGCACGGCGCCGTCGGCGGCGAGGCCGAGGCCGGGCTCGGAGCCGGACGCGGCGACACACTGCAGGTAGCGGTCCGAAGAGGGCGCAGCGTCGAGGTCCTCGAGGCAGAGCGCGAGGGGCGCGGGCATCATTATCCTCCGTGCTGGGCGGGAGCCGTCAGTATCGCCGGAGGCGGGTGGAGGCGGCAACTAGTTGTGGCGCGCCCGCACCGAGGCTGCCTGGCTGGTCAAGCGGCCAGAGCTGGAGTCACCCGACCCCGCTGCAGCGCAATACTGAAGGGATCCTGCGCCCGGCGCATGGCACATGCCGTGCTACTGACCACCGCAAGACCTTCTCAAGGACCTCAACGATGCGCGCCCACGCGACCGTCGCCCTCGCTCTCTGCTCCGCTCTCCTCGCCACCTCCGCCGCCGCTGCTCCGGAGCGGCTGAGCTTCCTCGAGCGAATGAAGGTGCGGCTCGCTCCGGTCCGCGTCACCCAGTCGGCGCGCGGCCTCTCGGTGACCCACCTTGGCCTCGAGGACGGCCACCGGATCGTCAAGGAGAAGACGACCCAGCTGAAGGATGGGACCCAGATCAAGCTGACCCGCCGCACCATGGTCCTCGACAAGGCCTACCGCGGCGTCGAGATCACACGCACGGCGCCCGACGGCACCGTGACGCACACGCTGAAGGTCCCCGGCCTGCCCGGCCTCTCGCGCTCCTGGACCGAGCAGGGGAGCTACAGCCGCATGACGGCCCTCAAGTCGAAGACCCAGGCCGTGCTGGCGAGCCCGCTCACCCAGTCCGCGGTCCTCGGCCTCGCGACCGGTGGGCTCGTCTACGCGGGCGGATTCGCCGGCCTCGCCGCGGTCAAGTCCTTCGCCGTCTCGAACCTCTTCCCGCAGTCCTTCGTCTGGCTGCAGAGCGGCGACGCGCTGCGCGCGAAGGTCACCGACCTCCGCTAGCCGTGGCCGCGCGCTGAGCGGGGATCGTTCCCGCGCCCCGAGCCGGGACTCAGAACGTATCGCAGTCGAGGAGCAGCTCGCCCTCGGGCCAGCCCTGCGCGTCACCCGCCTCCTCGGCGCGAATCGCGAGCGCGGCGACGAGCCGCAGGTCGTGGTGGTCACGTCGGTACGAACCGGAGCTCGCCGCGCCGGCGGCCACGAGGAGGAGCTCGTTCTCGACGGGCCGGAAGCCGAAGCGGGCGTAGTAGGGGGCCAGCGCCTCGCGACAGAAGAGCAGCGCGAAGGCAGCGCAGGCGGCCCGTGCCTCCTCGAGCGCGCGGCGGACGCAGGCGGCCGCGTAGCCCTGCCCGCGGAGCGCGGGGTCCGGGTCGCTGCAGATGTTGCCGAGCCCCGCCAGGCGGAGCGGGGACGCGTCGGGCCGGGCGCTCGGCCGCGCCGTCGCGAAGAAGAGCGAGGTCGCGCCCGCCAGGCGCTCCCCCTCGAAGGCGAGGACGAGGAGGTCACCGGGCCGGGCGCGGTGGCGGTAGAAGCGGCTCTCGCGGAAGTCGGCGGTGCGCGGGAAGGCGCGCACCTGCAGCGCGCGGACCGCCGCGTCGAGCGCCGGGTCGACCTGGTCCTGGGGGATCGCCGCGAGCCTCACCGCAGCAGCATAGCAGAGGAGCGTGCGGTGGGGAGACGGGGGAGCGGCGGCGGAGACGGGGCGACCGGGCCGGTCAGCAGACGGTGCCCACGTGCACCTTGATGGAGACGGTGGCCGTCTTGCCCTCGGAGTCGGTCACCGTGAGCGTGATCGTGTGGTGCCGGATGCTGCACGCCCCGGCGCCGCTCAGCGTGACCGTCAGGGAGGTCCCGGTGCCGAGGAGGCCGTCCACGTCAGAGGACCAGCTCAGCTTGCTCCCGGGCAGCACGCCCTCGACGGGATCCGTGCCCTTGCCGATCAGCGTCAACGCATCGCCCGGCATGATCCAGGTGTCGGTGGTCGGGCCGCTGATCACCGCCGAGGGGAAGCCGGTACCGGGG
>JAKLHH010000874.1 GCA_022710245.1 Myxococcota bacterium | reverse complement strand
CATGGGCCCGGGCGCCGGGGTGCACGGCGGCGAGGTGGTGGCCGCGGGGACGCCGGCGGAGGTCGCTGCCTGCCCGCGCAGCCTGACGGGCCAGTACCTCTCCGGCGCGCGTCGCATCGAGGTGCCGGCGCGCCGGCGGCGCTCGAAGCGTGTGCTCACGCTGCGCGGCGCGCGGGAGCACAACCTGAAGGGCATCGACCTCCGCCTGCCGCTCGGGGTCTTCACCTGCGTCACCGGCGTCTCCGGCTCGGGCAAGTCGACGCTGATCAACGACACGCTGGTGCCGGCGCTGCGCGCGGCGCTGCACGGGGCGAGGGAGCAGCCGGGCGCGCACGACCGCCTCGAGGGCGCGCGGCAGGTCGACAAGGTGATCGACATCGACCAGAGCCCGATCGGCCGCACGCCGCGCTCGAACCCCGCCACCTACGCCGGGGTCTTCACCAAGATCCGCGAGCTCTTCGCGGCGCTCCCGGAGAGCAAGGTGCGCGGCTACAAGGCCGGCCGCTACTCGTTCAACACCAAGGGCGGGCGCTGCGAGGCCTGCCAGGGCGACGGGATCCTCCGCATCGCGATGCACTTCCTCCCGGACGTCTACGTGGCCTGCGAGGTCTGCGGCGGCGCGCGCTACAACCGCGAGACGCTGCAGGTGAAGTACAAGGGCGCCTCGATCGCCGACGTCCTCGCGCTGACCCTCGACGAGGCGGTGGAGCTCCTGGGCACGGTGCCGGCCATCCGCCAGCGGCTCGACGCCATGCGCGAGGTGGGCCTCGGGTACCTGACCCTCGGTCAGTCCGCGACCACGCTCTCGGGCGGCGAGGCCCAGCGGCTCAAGCTCAGTCGCGAGCTCGCCCGCCGGGCGACCGGCAGCACGCTCTACATCCTCGACGAGCCGACCACGGGGCTGCACCTGGCGGACATCCACGTCCTGCTCGAGGTGCTCGATCGGCTCGTCGAGGCGGGCAACACGGTGGTCGTCATCGAGCACCACCTCGACGTGATCAAGTGCGCGGACCACGTCATCGACCTCGGGCCCGAGGGCGGCGACGGCGGCGGGCGCGTCATCGCGGAGGGGACGCCCGAGCAGGTCGCGGGCGCGGAGGGCTCGCACACCGGGCGCTACCTGCGGGAGCTCCTCGCGCGCTGAGCGGCACGCCAGGGCTCTCACGATTGATCACGTCTGCTGCGCGAGAGGCTAGGGCGGGCACCAGTCGGCGGGCGAGTCCTTGATCCAGACCTGGAACGGGCCGAAGCCGAGGTTGACCCGGAGCAGGGACCAGACCGCCGAGGCGGTCTGGGTGGAGTCCCACTTGCCGTAGGGCACCGAGCTGTCGACCACCACGCCCACGACCTCGCCGTCGGGCCGGTCGAAGAGCTGGGTGCCCCGCGGGAGCCGCTTCAGGCAGCCGACCTGCTGGCCGTCCTCTGCCACGCGGCGCCGCAGGCTCGCCCAGCCCGCCTCGGTCACCGGCGCGGGCGCGAGCGCGGCGGCGGCGGCGTGGACGCGGACCGCGAGACCACGCCCGATCCCGATCACGCGGCGCTGGCCCGAGCGATCCGCGCCGGCCGCCGCGGTGGGCACACAGACCGTGAAAGGCGCTCCCTGCAGCTCCACCGTGAACGGCTTGCGGCCGACGGAGACCGGGGCCCCGTCCCGTAGCGTCGCCAGCTCGACGCGCCGATCGAGCGTCGGGCTCAGGCAGGGGGAGGCGGTGAGCTCGCCCTCGCCGCTCGGCGTCGAGCGCGGCGGCGAGGTCCTGCACGCGGGTCCGGCCAGGATCGTCAGCGCGAGCAGGCTGAGCGGGAGCGACACCCCGGGGGTCGAGCGGGCGTGCAGGACGTGCCGGTTGGTGGTGCTGGTGTGGCAGCGCATCAGTAGCTGTAGAGCGCAGCGAACTGCGTGCTGCCGTCGGAGCTCAGCGAGGTGAAGCGCGCGCACGAGCTCGTGAAGACCAGCTCGGCGTCCTTGCCGATGGTCACGTCGAAGTCCTGGTAGTCGTACTGGGTCTGCGGCGCCGGGTCGAAGATGTGGATCTGCGGATAGGTCGCGGTCGCCGGGCTGGTGAAGGGGAAGGTCATGCCGAGCGGTGGCACGCAGGTCGGGCAGTGCGTGACCTCGGAGCCGTGCTGCACCGTCAGGTGACGCGTCCCCGAGCTCTTCCAGAGCGTGAGCTCCGTCGGGAACGGGAAGGTCTTGTAGCGGGTGACGACGCCGCCCGAGTAGGTGCAGAGCGTCTGCTGGTGCGGCTTGGCCGGGCCCCACGCCCCGCAGGTGCCGGCGCTGCAGGTGCGGGTCCGCACCATCAGCGTGGCCGTCGCGAGCCCGACGCGGCTCTTCGCGCCGAGCCGGGTGTCAGCCTCGGTGGCCGACATCGCCGCTCCGCTGCAGCTCGCCGGGTCGAAGGGATCAGGCGGGCCAGCGTCGGGCTTGCCCTTGTCGGGGGAGACGGTGAGGTCGGGCTTCGGGGCCACGTCGGGCTTCGCGGCCACGTCGGGCTTCATGCCGACGTCGGGCTTCACGGCCACGTCGGGCTTCACGCCGACGTCGGGCTTCACGGCCACGTCGGGCTTCACGCCGACGTCGGGCTTCACGGCCACGTCGGGCTTCACGCCGACCTCGGGCTTCGCGCCGACGTCGGGCTTCGCGCCGACGTCCACCTTCACGCCGACGTCGGGCTTCACGCCGACCTCGGGCTTCGGGGCCACGTCTGGCTTCACGCCGACGTCGGGCTTCACCGTCACGTCAGGGCCGGCGGTGTCAGGCGTGTCGCTCGCATCGCGGTGGACACTCGCGTCGGGCGGAGCGCTCGTGTCGGATCCGACGGGTGAGTCGCTCTGGCAGGCACTGACGAGGAGCCAGGACGAGAAGAGCAAGAGCGGCAGCGGTCGGGCGAGGGTCATGATCACTCCACGGTCGACCGAGTGTCTGCCGGACCCGGGCGGCCGTCAAACGGGTCAGCTCCCTGCCTCGCTGTGGCTGCGCCGGTAGTGGTCGGGCTGACGGCTGGCGTCGCCGGCTGCCGCTCTTGCCAGCACGCCCGGCCGCACCTCTCTCCATGAGCCCGGGGGTTTGCCTCGTGGGGACGAGGCCGAGGCGCTGGTCCGCGAGTTGCTTAACTCGTGAAGCTGAAACCGTCGGGAGGTCCAACGATGCAGCGATCGCGCGCGATAGCCCTCGGTCTGTTGCTGGCTCTGCTGCTGCTACCGGCGCTCGCGGGTGCCGATCCTGGGTTCAACGCTCGCTCGAAGCCCGGCGGGAAGTCGGCGTTCTCGTCGCTCCTCGGGTCCTTGAACCGCAAGCAGCCGGCGCCCCCGCACGCGTCCAGCGCGTTCTCGACGCTGCTCGGCAGGCTGAACGGTCAGCCACGCCAGCCTCCCCGCGTCCAGCGCTCCGCGTCCTCGGTGTTCCTCCACGGGACCAACCGCAGCATGGGCATGAAGCCGCCCGCGCGCTGAGCCCCTCGCCGTCGACGGAGCCTGGCTCGCCCTCACCGGCGCCGGGGCGGGCACTCCCGCGGCCGCTTCTCCGCCGTGGTCAGGATCAGGTCTCCGAGGAGACCGGCCAGCGGCACGTGCTCGAGGCGACGGGAGAGCCAGAGGTTCGCCGCGCGGCCGAGGTGCCGGGCGAGCGGCAGGTGGATCCGGATCGCGCGGACGCCCCGCACGGCGAGCTCCGCCCCCAGCTCGTGCCGCAGGTCGCTCACGGTGAAGCGGCGGTAGTAGATGCCGCTCTGGTGGAACCCCTCGCGCCCCTCACGCCAGTAGCGCAAGCAGTAGTGGTAGGCCGTGGTGACGAAGCGCCCGTCGTCGGTGAGCGCCGCGTTCACCATGCGGTAGAGGCGCTGGCGCAGCTCGAGCGTCGGGAGGTGCTCGATCAGCTGCGGGGCGAGCGCGCGCTGGAAGGAGTCCGGGGCGAGGCGCAGGTGCGTGACGTCGGCGTGGACCAGCGCGAGGTTCCCGGCGCCGGCGGCGCGACGGGCGAGGCGCAGCAGGGACGCCCGCGAGAAGTCCGTGGCCACGTAGCGCCGGGCGCCGCGCAGGAGCTGGCTCGTGATCCTCCCGGTGCCGCAGCCGAGCTCGAGCACGGTCTGGCCAGCGCAGGGGCCGAGGGCCTCCTCGAGGTCGAGCAGCTCCAGGGTGGTGTCGAGCTCCTGGAAGTGGTCCTCGTAGATGTCCGCCTGCTCATCGCGCACGTCGATCTCTCGCCGGCCGACAGGGTCGACCTCGCGTGCGTCGAGCATCTCCAGGATGCCGT
>JAKLHH010000873.1 GCA_022710245.1 Myxococcota bacterium | reverse complement strand
TCGCTCACCGCGGAGCGTCGCCCCGCACCGCGGAGCGTCGCCCCGCACCGCGGGGGCGGTGGCGGGGGAGCCAGCGACAACTTGCGGTTGTTGGCGGGCGAGGAACGGCGCAGACTTGCCGTGTCGTCCGCGCCAGCCGCGCGGTCACGAGGCGAGACGATCATGAGCGAACCCAGCCGCATCGCCCCGGCCGTCGAGGCGCTGCTCCGCGCCGTCGGCCTGGATCCCTCTGACAAGGACCTCGCGGAGACGCCACGGCGCGTGGCCGAGCTCTGGTCGACCGAGTTCCTCTCCGGGTACCGGATGGACCCCGCGCGGATCCTCGACGAGCCGGTGCTCGGCGAGGCGAGCCCCGACGCGGTGATCATCACCGACCTCTCCTTCCACTCGCTCTGCCCGCACCACCTGGTCCCCTTCCGGGGCAAGGCACACGTCGCCTACCTCCCCGACGGGAAGCTGCTCGGCTTCGGGCGCATCGCCCAGCTCGTCGCCTGCTTCACCCAGCGCCTGACGCTGCAGGAGCGCGCGACGCACCAGATCGCGACGGCCCTCCACGAGCTGCTCCCGGCGCGCGGCGCGGGCTGCGTGCTGGAGGCCGAGCAGCTCTGCCTCGCCCTCCCCGGTGATCGCCACGATGCGAGCCGCGTGGTGACCAGCGCCTTCGTCGGCGAGCTCCGCGAGCGCGGCGACCTCCGCGCGCGGCTGCTCGCGGCCGCGGGTCGCGCGGGATGACCGCGCGCGCGGCTGCTCGTGGCGGCCGGTCGCGCGGGGTGACCGCGCCCGCCGCCGACGACCGGCCCCCGCGGCCGCCGACGACCACGCTCTACCTGGTTCGCCACGGCGAGGTGGAGCCGCGGCGCGTCTTCTACGGGCACCTCGACGTCCCCCTCTCCGCCCGCGGCCTGGAGCAGGCGCGCGCCGTGGCCGAGGCGCTGGCGACCGCGCCGCTGACCGCGGTCTGCTGCAGCGATCTGCAGCGCGCCACGCAGGGCGCCGCGCTGATCGCCGCGCACCACGGGCTCACGCCCCAGGCGGACCCCGCCTTCCGCGAGATGAGCCTGGGCGTCCTCGAGGGGCTCGCGCGCGCCGAGGGGCTGCGCCGGCTCCCGGAGCTCGCCTCCAAGCGCTACCGCGACATGTGGGAGTTCCGCTTCCCCGAGGGCGAGAACCTGCAGGAGGTGGCGGCGCGCGTCTGGCCCGCGCTGGAGGCCGTCCTCGCTGCCAACCTGGGGGGCACCGTGGTGCTGGTCTCCCACAACAGCGTGAACCGCGTCGTCCTCGGGCGCGTCCTCGGCCTCACCATCGATCGGGTCTTCGACTTCGAGCAGGACTTCGGCTGCGTGAACCGCGTGGAGCTCGGAGCCGAGCGGCGCGTGCGGCTGCTGAACTGGACGCCCGGCGCGCCGGTGTGGTCGTCGGTGTCGCCCGCCTCGTCGACCGCTACTCGCGGGGCGTGAGCAGGTGCCCCATGCGCGCGCGCTTGGTCTCCAGGTAGCGACGGTTGTCGTCGTGGGCGGCGACGACGTGCGGCAGGCGCGCCTCGACGGTGAGGCCGGCCTCCTGCAGTCCCTGGATCTTGTCCGGGTTGTTGGTCAGCAGCACGACGGAGCGCACGCCGAGGTCGCGGAGGATCTCGGCGGCGACGTCGTAGCGGCGCAGGTCGTCGGCGAAGCCGAGTGCGTGGTTGGCCTCGACCGTGTCGGCGCCCTCGTCCTGCAGCGCGTAGGCGCGGATCTTGTTCACCAGCCCGATGCCCCGCCCCTCCTGCCGCAGGTAGACCACCACCCCCGAGCCCGCCTCCTCGATGCGCTGCAGCGCGAGGTCGAGCTGTGGCCCGCAATCGCAGCGCCGCGACCGGAAGACCTCGCCCGTCAGGCACTCGGAGTGAACCCGGCAGAGGACCTCCCGCCGGCCCCGGATGGCGCCCTTCACCACGGCCAGGTGCTCGAGCCCGTCGCCGTCGCGGTAGGCGAGCATCCGGAAGGTGCCGTGCTCGGTGCGCACCACTGACTCGCCTCCCCGGATCACGACGACTCCGGAGGGCTGCTGGGGGGAGGTGCTGGGCTGGGTGCGGCTCATCGTCCTCGGAGCCCCGCTGGTCGGCGGGCTCCTCGAAACTATAGTGGGCCGGCCCCGCTTGTCAACGCGCGCAGTCGACGCGCCGTCCGCTGCGCCCTCGGTTGACAGGCGCGACGGCCTATACAATATTTGTTTGAGCTAGTTAGTCGTCCCTCCCGCCTCGCCCTCGTCAAGGCCCAGGGCCGACCGAGCCAAGGTTGTCGATGCCGATCTACGAGTTCAACTGCAACGATTGCGAGCATCCGTTCGAGGAGCTGGTCTTCAGCCGCTCGGAGAAGGTGGTCTGCCCGAAGTGCGGGAGCGCGAAGGTCGAGCGCGCGCTCAGCGTCTTCAGCCACTCCAGCGGCGGCAGCTACCGCTCCTCGGCGGGGAGCGGCTGTGACAGCTGCGCGAAGTCCAGCTGCGCCGGCTGCGGGGGCCACTGACCATGCCGATCCGACCCATCCTGCGCTATCCCGATCCCCTGCTGCGACAGCTCAGCAAGCGCGTGGAGGACCCCTCCTCGCTGCGTGCGCTGGTCGCCGACATGACCGAGACCATGTACGCCTCCAAGGGCGCCGGGCTCGCCGCGATCCAGGTCGGCGAGGCGGTCCAGCTCTTCATCATCGAGGGCGCGGTCGCGGGTGGCGGCGAAGAGGATCCGCCGCTGGTCTTCATCAACCCCGAGATCGTCTGGCTCGGGGAGGAGAAGGAGACCAACGAGGAGGGCTGCCTCTCCTTCCCCGGCATCTACGTCCCCATCGAGCGCTCCGTGCACGCGCGCTTTCGCGGCACCAACCTCGAGGGCAAGATCTTCGAGGCCGAGGGGGAGGGCCTCTTCGCCCGCGCGATGCAGCACGAGTTCGACCACCTGAACGGCAAGCTCCTCGCCGACTACGTGGGCCGCATCAAGCGGCAGCTGATCGCCCGCAAGCTCGCGCGCACCGAGGCGGCAGGCTAGGCCTGCGACAGCTTCGTCTGACCGCCCTCTGCGCTGGGCGGCGCCCGGCAATTGCCGTGCTGCCCGCCGGCTGTTACCTTCCCTGTCGCCGTCCGACGGTGAGGTCCTGGAACTTCAGCTCCTGCCTGGCCTCCCAAGAGGGATGCGGGGCCAGACGCAGCAGACGCAGTGACAGACGCAGTGACGCAGTGACGCAGTGACGCGAGGGTGACGAGATGACCACGAGCGAAGCGCAGGCGGCGGGCGCCGCTGCTCCGCAGCCACAGCGAGCGCTGACCGCGACGATGGCCGCCGTGCTGGTGCCCGGGGCGGGACACCTGCTGGTCGGACCAGCCCTCCTCGGCGCCGTGCTCCTGGCGCTCACCGCCGCCGGGGTGGCGGTGGGCGTGCTCCACCTGGCGAAGGGCCTGGCGATCTTCGAGTCGCCGCTCGGCGCCTTCTTCTACCGGGTGATCCTGCGGGCGGTGGTGGTGTTCTGGGCCTTCGGCGTGATCGACGCCTACCTCCGGGCGGTGGCTCCGGCGGACCGCGGCGCGGCCCGGACCCGCCTCGGCGCCTTCCTGAACATCCTCCTGCCAGGGACCGGCTACCTCCTCGCGCGCGCCTGGCTGCGGGTGGTGACCGGCCTCGCGCTGGTCGCCGTCATCATCTACTTCGCCCGCCTCGGGCGCATGGCCTACCTCGACGTGATCTTCGTCGGCATGCAGCTGGTCATGGGCGCGCTGGCCTACCTGCAGCTCAACCTGCTCGCCGAGAGAGAGCGGGAGAAGGAGCGGACCGAGCGCGCGGCTCGCCGGGAGCCGCTGCGGGAGCCCCGGCGCGTCGACGTGCCCGCCGCGCAGATCGTCTGCATCGTGGTCGCGCTGGCCGCGGCGGGCCTCGGCGGCTTCGTGGTCTACCGCTCGCTGCCGGTCAACGTCCTGCGTGAGCTCACCCGGTCCGATCTGCAGATCAAGCCAGGTCCGTCGGGGATCCAGTTCGCCATCCCCCGGCTCGGCCTCTCGCTCAAGGCGGTCGGCCCGGGCTGGTCGGTCCTCGACGGCCAGGGCCGCTTCCTCTTCGACGCGGAGCGCGAGGCCGGCGGCCGCCTGATGCTCGGAGTGCAGCAGATCTACCCCTTCGAGCGCCGCGATCGCATGCAGCACCGGCTGCTCCGCTCTCTCGAGAGCCAGGGCCTCTCGCTGCAGCGCACTCTGGAGATCTCGCTCGGCGGCACGCCCGCCACGCCGTCCCGC
>JAKLHH010000872.1 GCA_022710245.1 Myxococcota bacterium | reverse complement strand
GTAGGTGTTCATCCCGTGCACCCAGACGCCGTCGTTGCGAAAGAGCTGCACGCGGAAGAGCGGGTTCTGCACCTGGCGGCGCGCGTCGAACCAGATCTCGACGGTGAGCGGCTCGCCGGTCCGGAAGCCCTGTCGCTCGCGGCCGCCCGCGTCGAGGAAGCGCACCTGCTCGAGCACCACCTCGCGCGAGTCCTCGCCGAAGGGGTTCTCCGGCCGGAGCGGCGAGGAGCGCCGCCCGACGCGGCTCTGCCGCCGCTCGCACTCCTGCCAGTACGCTGCCAGCACCTCCTCGGCGCCGCCCACCCTGGCGACCCGCCCCTCCTCGAGGAGGACGAGCCGCGTGGCGAGCGAGGCCACCTCGCCGAGACCGTGGGAGGCGATCAGCACCGTGCGCCCCTCCCGGCGCGTCAGCTCGCGCAGCCGCGCGAGGCACTTGCGCGCGAAGGCCGCGTCCCCCACGGCGAGGACCTCGTCAACGAGCAGCACCTCGTAGTCGAGGTGCAGGCCGAGCGCGAACCCGAGGCGCAGCGCCATCCCGCTCGAGTAGGTGCGGAGCGGCCGGTCCAGCGCCTCGCCGAGCTCGGCGAAGTCGAGGATCGCCTCTCGCCGCGCCTCCAGCTCCGCCGGCGCCAGGCCGAGGAGCCCGCCGAGGACGCGCAGGTTCTCCCGCCCCGAGAGCTCCGGCTGCATGCCCACCGTGAGATCGAGGAGGGTCGAGACGCGCCCCTCGACCCGCACCGAGCCGCCGGTCGGGGTGACGATCCCGGCGGCGATGCGGAGGAGCGTGCTCTTGCCCGAGCCGTTGGCCCCGATCAGCCCCACGCACTCGCCCGCCGACGCCTCCAGGTCCACCTCCCGCAAGGCCCAGATCTCCTTCGCCTTTGCCGCCCGCGGGGCGAGCAGGCCGAGGACTGCCCGGGCCGGCGTCGCGGGGACGCGGTAGCACTTGGAGACGCTGCGCAGCGAGACGGATCCCATGGGGAGGAGAGGATGGTAGGGAGCCGACGGAGGGGGTGTCAAGCCGGGCTGCCAGCTGCCGCCAGCTGCCGGAGCGTCCCGGGCCCGCTGCCTCCCGGAGCGTCCGGGCCGCCGCCTCCTCCCGAAGCGGTCCCCGGGAGCAAAGAGCATGAAGGTTGCCAGGCGAGGAGGATGTTCTACACTTGACTGTTGCAATGGGGGGCGGCACCGTTATAGACGTAGGCTGTAAAGCTTCTCACGCCACCCACGCGGCTCAGAAGTGGTGAATCTCGACGGGAACCGTCGGGATTCGGTGGCAGCTCAAGCTAGCTCGCCGATCTAGAGTGTTCTGGTGACGCTCGTGTCCCGAGCACGCCCATGACCAGTGAAGTAGCGAATGGAACTCTGGCAGCATCTCAAAGCAAGCGGTGACCTCGACCTGCAGGGCATCACCGAAGGATTGGTGTCCCGGCTCGCCGAGCTCATCTCCCGCGGCCACTCGGTCGCTGACATCCTCGCGCACTACGGCGAGGACTTCGGGCACCTGCCGCCGGAGCGGCTGCGCGCGCTCGCTGGCGCGCACCGCACCTGGCTGCTGTGGCGCCGGCGCAAGGCGCAGCTCGAGCAGGTGCGCAAGCAGGCCGGGCTCAAGCCGCTGCCGGAGTCCGCCTTCGCCACCGCGCCGCGGCCCGACCAGCTGGACGCCATCGTGCGGACGGCGCGCCTGGAGCCGAGCGCGGACCCGCAGTCGCCCGAGCTGATCGCCATCGTCTCCGCCGGCGTCGAGCTCTGGACCCGCTGCATGGCCATCGCGCGCAAGGACACCAAGGTCTGCTGCCGCGCGAAGGACCTCACCCGGCCGGAGGCGGCCGCCACCTACGACGCCTACGTCCGCCTCGACGACCGGCTCGAGGAGATCGCGGCGCACCGCTGGCTCGCCATGCGCCGCGGCGAGCGCGACGGGATCCTGCAGCTGACGCTGACCCTCCCCGAGGAGCTGCTCCTCGCCGAGGTGAAGCTGCTGCAGCCGCGGCTCGGCCCGAACGCCGGCGCCCGCGCGCCCGAGTCGCTGGTCCGGGAGCTCGTCCTCGACGACCTCACCCCCTGGCTGCTGCGGCTCCTCGACATGGACGCGCAGTCCGCCTCGATCCGGTCCGCCACCGAGGCCTTCGCCGGGCTGCTCCGCAGCGCGCCGGTGCAGGCCCGCCAGCTCGCCGCCGTGCACCTGACCAAGCCGAACGGGCCGGTCGCCGTGGTCGCCGTCGATCGCGAGGGCGACCTCGCCGCGCAGCGCGTGGTCAAGGGCGAGGGCGCCTGGCTGGAGAAGGTGGTGGAGTTCGTGCAGGAGCAGGGGCTGCAGACGGTGGTCCTGCCGACCACCGCGCTCGCCCCCGAGATGCTCGCGTCGCTGGAGACGAAGCTCGGCTCGGCCGGGCTGCAGGTCTCCAAGATCCGCTCCGCCGCGCTCGCCGAGGCGCGCCAGCCGCTGGTCGATCCGCCGCACCGCCTGAGCGCGTCGGTGGCCTCCGCGGTGGTGCTCGCCCGCCGCGCGCTCGATCCGCTCAAGGAGTGGAGCCTGGTCGACCCGGTCGCGATCGGCATCGCCGAGTACCAGAACGACCTCGACGCCGACCAGCTCCGCGCCGCGCTCGCCGAGACGGCCGAGCTCTGCCGCCTCGAGCGACGCCGCGGCAAGCGCGTCTACATGGGAGGCGCGGTGCCGAGGGGCAGCGCGGCCATGGCCCGCCTCAACCCGCTGGTGAAGTCGCTCGCCGACCTGCGCGGCGGGATGACCGTGCACGGGGTGGTCACCAACATCTCCCACTTCGGCGCCTTCGTGAACATCGGCCTGCCCCAGGAGGCGCTGGTCCACATCTCCGAGCTCTCGGATCGCTTCGTCTCCAACCCGAACGAGGTGGTGGCGATCGGGCAGCAGGTCACCGCGCACGTCCTCTCCGTGGACCCCGGGCGCGGGCGCATCTCGCTGAGCCTGAAGACGCAGCGCCCGGCCAGCGACCGCGATGACCGGCCGCGCCCCGAGCCCGCGCGCGAGCGCGCCGAGCGCAGCTTCCGCCCGTCGCCGATGATCGAGCGCGGTGGCGACCGCGGCGATCGCGGCGACCGCGGCAGCGATCGTGGGACCCGCCCCGGCGCCGGCATCTCCAAGGCCGAGGCGCTGGCGAACCTGGAGAAGCTCTTCAAGAAGTAAGAGCGGCGCCCCGCACGTCGGGCGGCGGGCTGCTGCCGCGACCAGGAGAAGCAGAGCCGCGAGGAGCTCACCGTGAAGGCCTTCGAGACCCCCTTCGGCTACCTGGTCCGTCTGGACCGCGGCGAGCCGCTGCTGCCGACGCTCGCCAGCTTCCTCGCCGGGCGCCAGGTCGGCAGCGCTGCGCTCTCCGCCATCGGGGCCGTGCGCCAGAGCGTGCTCGGCTACTTCGACCTCCAGCGACGCGAGTACGTGCGCCGCGACTTTCCCGAGGAGATGGAGCTGATCTCGCTCTCCGGCAACCTGACCTGGGCCGGCAGCGAGCCGATCATCCACGCCCACGCCGTGCTGAGCGGCCCGGACTTCGTCGCCCACGCGGGGCACCTCTTCAGCACCGAGATCGCGGTCAGCGGCGAGGTCTTCATCTGGACCGCGCCGGCGCGGGTCGAGCGCGCTCTCGACGAGAGCCTCGGGCTGAAGTTAATATCCGGTTGACCCGGGCGCGCTCCGCCCGGCAGGGCGTTGATGGAGAGGACACCCCCAGACCCCACGCAGGCGCCGACCCTCGAGCCGCTCAAGGGCGGACGCTACCGCGTCCACCTCCCGCCGCTCGACTATCGCGGTGTGCTCCGGCCGCAGCGCCACGGCGAGGTGGCGATGGTGATCGCGCGGGCCCCCGGCTGGGTGCTGCTGCACTCGAAGGAGCACTACCCCCCGGGGGTGTTCCGGCTCCCCACTGGCACGCTCGGCGCGGCCGAGACCGCGGAGGCGGCCATGCTGCGCGAGCTCCACGAGGAGACGAACCTGGTGCCCGGCGGGCACCGCCGGCTCGGCCGCCTCGAGTACGTGATCAAGGAAGGGCGCCGCGACTTCTTCACCGAGATCTTCCTCATCGAGGCCCCGCGCGGCGAGCTGCGGCCGAACGACCCCGGCGAGGGCATCGGCGCCTGGAGAGAGGCGCCGGTCGAGGAGCTGCCCCGGGTCGCGAGTGATCTGCGCGCGCTGGAGCCGGCCTGGCGCGGCTGGGGCCTCTTCCGCTCCGCGCTGCACGACCTGGTGCCCCGGCTGCTCGGCTGAGGGCGCCGCTCGAGGAG
>JAKLHH010000871.1 GCA_022710245.1 Myxococcota bacterium | reverse complement strand
CGTCGACGAGAAGACCGCCATGATCGTCACCGGCGCGGGCACCCTGCGCGCCGAGCTCGAGGTGGTGGGAGACGGGGGCGTCAACATCCTCGACCTCGCCAGCGCGAAGGTGAGCACGAGCGGCGGCTACTGGTCCATCGCGGGGCTGCGGCTGAGCTACCTCACTCACGGCGACCGCTACCGGATCGCGAAGCGGCAGCTGCTCCCGGCGAGCTACAAGACTCCGCTCGCCGGGCGCGAGCTCTACGCCACGCCGGCCCCGGTCAGCCGCGACATCTTCTCCAGCCCGAACAACACCGCGAACGGCGCCCGCAAGAGCCCCCGCGAGCTGATCCGGATCGCCAGCGATCTCTTCGACTGCGAGGCCGGGACCACGCGCGGCGAGAGCTACGAGACGTCGCCGGTCTTCGAGGTCCGGATGACCAAGAGCCTGTCCGCCGGCTCGGTGGGCTATCAGGGCTACCTGCCTGCCGCGGGCTCCAGCTCGCCGGCGGAGGCCTCGAGCAACAACCGCTACACCTTCGCCAACCTGCGCCTCGACCTCGCGCGGCGCTGACCGCACGCGACCTCCCGAGCGCCGCGCGCGCCCTCCAGCGAGGCCGGATCAGGGCACGTAGCCGAGGACGAACTCGACGGCGTAGCCGGCGATCGTGCACTCGCCTCCCGGCGCTAGCCCCCGAGCTGCAGCTTGGTCTCCTCGAATTGCCGCAGCAGCGCGGCCTTGCCGCCCGGCGCGCGCACGGCCTCCTGGAACTTCGGCGGCAGCATCTCCAGCTCGGTGCACTCGATCACCGCCGCCAGCTCCTGCAGGCGCTTCTCCACGTCCTCGGCCGAGGGGACGAAGCCGTCGAGCGCGGCCTTCAGGTGCGCCGCGTTGATCTCACGAGTGCCGGCGAGGAGCGCGAGCCGGTAGGCCCGGTTCGCGATGCCCTCGATGTCCGCGCCGGAGAGCTTGATCCCGGTCGTGTCGGGGACGTCCTCGGGCTTGATCGCGACGCCGCTCTTCTTGCCCATCACGACGAACATGTCGCGGACCTCCTCGGCGGAGTCCGGGTAGAACATCGCGATGTGCACCTCGGCGCGGCCCTGGCGCTTGATGTCGATCGGCAAGAGGTCGGGGCGGCAGGTCATCAGGAACCAGATGATGCGCCCGCGGTAGGCGGTGTTCCCCATCTGCGCCGCGATCTGCGCGAAGACGCGGCTCGAGGTGCCGGAGTCGCCCCCCTGATCGCGATCGCCGAGCGCGGCGTCCGCCTCGTCGATGATCACCGCGACCGGTCCCATCACCCGCAGCACCTTGAGGATCTTCTCCAGGTTGCCCTCGGTCTCGCCGACGTACTTGGAGCGGAAGTTGAGGAGCTTGAGGCAGGGGATGCCGATGGTGCCGGTGTAGCACTCGGCGAGGAACGACTTGCCGGTGCCGACCGGGCCGCAGAGCAGGTAGCCCATGGGCACGGCGTCGAGGTGGTTCTGCTGCAGCAGCGAGGCGTCCTCCTTCAGGCGCTTCTTCGCCGCCTCCTGCCCGACCACCATGTCGAGGGTGTGCTTGGGCTCCATGAACTCCACCAGCCCCTGACAGGCGCCCTCGATCATCTCCTTCTTGTACCGCTTGAGCTCCTTCAGCGTGATCGGCTTGCCGTGGCGGAGCGCGCCCTGCAGCAGGCTCTGCACGTTGACGAGCGTCAGCCCCGCGGTGAGCTCGGCGAGCAGCTCCGGCGGCACCTCGCAGATCTTGTCCCAGGCGCGGCCGGCGCGGACCCACTCGATGAAGCCGAGCCGCTGGGCACGGTCGGGGAAGGTCAGCTCGAGCCGCGTGGTGTGCGCGCTGGCGACGAGCGACTCGTTGAGGTCGGAGAGCTTCTCGCTGATCAGACAGAAGGCGAAGTTCACCCGCTTGATGTAAGGGTTCTTCGCCCAGTTGAGCAGCGTCGCCAGGTTGGTCGCCAGCTCGCGGCTGGTGTGAGCGACGGCGGTCGAGGGCACCAGCAGCGGCGCGTAGTCGATGACGATGGCGATCGACGGGCGCTCACTGTCGCTCTTGCCGACCAGCATCAGCTCCAGGTAGCGGTTGAGGAGCGCGATGACCCGCGGCGGGTCCTGCGGCAGCTCCTCGAGCTTGCCGATGTAGCGCTCGATCTGCAGGTTGATCTTCTGCAGTCGCTCCTTGCTGCGTCCGGCGAGGGCGCGCGGCGGGCGCGTCAGGTCGTAGTAGAGGACCACGTCGAAGCTGCCGAAGATCTGCGTCGCGAGGAACTCGGGGAGGATGCGGTAGTCGACGGCGTCCCGCTCCTCGACGCGGATCAGGTCGTCGACGTTGCCGTGCAGCAGGAACATCGACGTGGTGCCGGTGAAGTAGACGCGGCCCAGCTCGCCCGCCCAGGCGGGGAACCACTCGGGGAAGCCCAGCTCTTTCTTATCTTGCATGGGCGCTAGTCTAACCAAGAACCGTGAGGCCATGCTACGGGCTTCCCGCTGGCCCCTCCGGACCTGACCCTCCGGACGCGCGGCGCTGCACGGGGCGCGCGCCACCCACGGAGCAGCGCCGATGGGCTCTGCTACTCGCCCTCGAGCAGCCCCAGCTGCAGGCGCCGGTAGAGCGCCTCCTCGGCGTCGAGCTCGTGCGCGTGCGCGAACGCGATCAGCGCGGCGTAGCGGCGCTCCGGATCGCAGCGCGTCGCCCAGAGCATCTTGGCCAGGCAGGCAGGGCAGAGCACCGGGTGCCGGCGGTCGGCCTCGGGTCGATCGTTGTGCCCGCTCATGATGCAGGCGGGGCTCGGGCAGTGCGGGAGCGAGAGCATGTGGCCGGTCTCGTGCACCGCGAGCTTGATCGTCCGGCGCAGGAAGAGGCGGAACGCGGCGCCCGCGAGCTCGGGCCGGCCGTTGCGGAAGACCGAGATGACACCGACGCGTGAGACAGGTGACGCCTGGCCATAGACCGCCTCCCATCCCTCGCCGGGCCAGATGTCGGTGGCGGTCACGGCCAGGTAGGCGACCGCGTCCCGGGGCAGGCGTGAGCGGAGGAGGTCATGGAGGAGGTAGGTGGTGAGGAGCTGCGGGCCGGCCTCGGGGTGGTAGCGACGCGCGGCCTCGGGGATCACCTCGAGCGGGATCGACTCCGCGAGCTTGACCGGGACGCCGAAGAAGCGCGCGAGGAGGTCCGCGGTGAGGTGGAGGGCCTGCGCCTGCGCGAAGTTGAGCGGGCCGATCGGCTGCAGGTAGATCGCCCGGCGCTGCTGGTCGACCACGCGCGGCTCCGAGGCGAGGTAGTCGTGCAGGCTCTGCTCGGGATCGCGAGGCGCCCGGCGCGCCAGGCGGGAGAGGGTGTCGTCCCCGGCCCACGAGTAGACCTCGCCGAGCGGGCGCGTGAGCCGCGCCAGCCCGTCGGGGTCGAGGCGGAGCCGAGCCGCCTCCGCCCCGGGGGCGACTTCGCCCTGCTCGCCTGCTTCGGAGGCTCCGCGATAGGGGGCGAATTCCCGCTCGATGCGCACCGGGTCAGAGAGGAGGTGGAGGAGCGAGAGGCCGGCGGCCAGCGCCGCCACCGCCGTCGGCTGTCTGAGCCGTCGCAGCTCGGGCCAGCCGGTGACGCAGATGCGCAGCGCCTCGAGCCAGCTCCGCGTCGAGGCGTCGAGCGGCGGGGACGCCGCGAGCCCGTGCACGACCACACGATCCCCGACGCAAAGGAAGCGGGGCAGGTGCCAGGCGGTAGGCCCACGACGCGAGCGCAGCTCGGCCGACCGGGGCCGGATCTCCCAGCGTGCGCCGCCCTCGTCCTCGACGGTGAAGCCTGCCTGCCCGACCTGCGCGCCGGCCGGACCGCCCACCACGCGGCCGCTGACGCGCGTGAGGCCCTTGGTGGGTGACGGGTGGAGGTGGAGCCAGAGCAGACGGTACCCGAGGAGGAGCAGGAAGGCTCCCCCGCTGGCGAGGGCCATCGGGTGCCAGAAGCTCATCGCGAGCGAGGTCCTCCTTGTCTGCGGTCGCTGCCTCGTCTCGTGGCGCTCTGGTTCGGACAGCCGTGCCTGGCAGTTGTTCCCGCCTGGTTTTCCCGCAGGCGCTGGCCGCGCGGCCGCGGCTGCCTGCGCGGGCCGGCCGTGCTGTGAGTTCTTTTCGCGAGCAGAGCGAGTTTTTCTCGACTGATGCGGCAGCGGCAGGGTCCACGGCGCGTGGAACCCGTCGAGAGCGCTGCATTCTGCCATGGCGCGACCGTTGCAACCCCGGCTGGCCACGGGCAAGGGCGCGGACCACCGGGCAGCGCTCGCCCCACGAG
>JAKLHH010000870.1 GCA_022710245.1 Myxococcota bacterium | reverse complement strand
CTGATCAACGCAGTGCCTGATCAACGCAGTGCCTGATCAACGCAGTGCCTGATCAACGCAGTGCCTGATCAGCGCAGTGCCTGATCCCGACCTCACCGCGACCCGAGGCTGGTGCTGCCAGTGCTGCTGCCAGTGCTGCTGGTGCTGGATGTTGCTAGTGCTCGTGCTGGTGCCGGTCGCCGCCCTGCTCGCCGTGCTGCAGCTTCTCCTTGATCAGCTTCCGGAGCAGACGGCGCTCCTGGTCGGTGAGGTGATCGCTGGAGCCGCCGGTCGGTGCGCGGCGCGCGGGTCCCGCGTCGCGACGCATGGCGCTGCCCGCCTTCTGCTTCACCTCATCGACGAGCTCCTGGCTCTCCTTGCTCCCGGCGATGGCCTTCAGGTGCTGCCACAAGGTCTTCTGGCCGAGCGGGACCGCCACGGCGAAGTAGACGATCCCTGCCAGCACGGCGAGGGTGATGACCAGGCGGATCAGACGGATCATCGCCGGGGACCGTACCATCCCACCACCCTCTGCGCCAGCTCGCGTGTCGTCGCGGCACCACGGGCCGGCACTGCGCCACGCGTGCGCCAGAGTGAGCATGGCCGAGCACGGGCTGCTTGGAGCCGCGCGTGCTTCCAGGTTAAGATGCGATCGGCACAAGGGGCACCACGATGGCAGAGGTCGTTCTGCGCAACCGCTACCGGGTGCTGAAGCGGCTCGGAGCCGGCGGCGTGGGCTCGGTTTACATGGTCGAGGAGCTGCAGCGCGGTGGGCTCACCACCGGGCCGCGCCTCGCGCTCAAGGCCGTCTTCAGCGACGACACTCAGCGGGCGCTGCTCGCCTCGCTGCGGCTCGAGTTCCGGGTCCTGGCCAACCTGCGCCACCCGCTCCTCGCGCGGGTCTACGACTTCGGCAGCCTGCCTGCCTCGAGCGGCCTGGAGGGCTCGGATGGGCGCCCTGGCTACTTCTTCACGCGCCAGCTGATCGACGGTCAAGACCTCGAGCGCCACTGCGCCGGCCGCTCGGTGGCGGAGATCTGTGAGGTCTGCCGCGACACCGCCGAGGTCCTCGACGTGCTCCACCGGTCGGGCATGGTCCACGGCGACTTCAAGCCGGCCAACGTGATCGTCTCGATGGACGGCAACCCGCACCTGATCGACTTCGGCCTGGTCCACAGCGAGGGCCAGGACAGCCTCCCCGCCGGCACCGCCGCCTACCTGGCGCCGGAGACCCTGCGCGGCGAGGTGGCCGACCGGCGCGTCGACCTCTACGCGCTCGGCATCTCCATCTTCCAGCTGATCACCGGCACGCTGCCGATGCCGCTCGCCGATCTCGGCGCGCTCATCTCCTGGCACCTCGACGGCGAGCCGCTGCGCCTCGCCGCCGTCCGCCCCGACGTCCCCGAGGCGCTCGACCGGCTGGTCTACCGGCTCACCCTGCGCGACCCCGGGCAGCGCTACCCCTCCGCCGGCGAGGCCGCGCTCGCGCTCGCCGAGGCGACCGCCGCCGCGGGCGGCAGGCCTCGTCCCCGGACGACCGTGTTCGTGCCGCCGGCCCCTGGCGGCAACCTCGCCGAGCCGCTCGTCGCGCTGGAGGAGGCGGTGCGCCGCCGGACGCGCCAGCGCGCGGGGGGCCCCGCGCTGATCGCGCTCGAGGGAGATCCGGGCGCCGGCAAGTCGACGCTGCTGCAGGAGCTCGCCTGGCGCACGCAGCTCGCGGGCGCCGAGGTGATCCGCGGCGAGCTGCGCCGCGGCGACCCGCGCGCCTTCGGCTTCTGGGTCGACCTGCTGAGCGACGTCGCCGGCGTCCTCGGGACACGCCACCCGCTCGAGGCCCTGCGTCCCGGCGAGGCGGACCGCTACGCGATCTTCCAGCGCATCAGCAACTACCTCGCCGCCTCCGCCGCGCAGGCGCCGCTGGTGCTGCTCCTCGACGACGGCGAGCAGGCCGACGAGGAGAGCCGCGCGGCGCTGCGCTTCATCTCGCACACGCTGGGGCCCGCCGATCCCGTGCTGCTGGTCGTCGCCTACCGCAGCGACGAGGAGCTCCACCGCCAGCTCGACGAGCCGCCGTGCATCCACCTGCGGCCGCTCGACGAGGCGGATGTTTTGCGCATGCTCGCCGACGCCTCGGGGCGCGGCGACGAGGCCCTCGGCCGCCGCCTGCACGCCCACACCGGCGGCAACCCGCAGTTCGTCATGGAGGTGCTGCGGCGCCTCGGCGAGGCCGGCTGGCCCGCGAACCCGGACCTGCAGCAGCTCGCTCCGCCGCGCGGCCTGGAGGAGATGTACGCGGCGCGCTGGCGCGAGCTCGACCGCCTGGAGCAGGAGGTGCTCGAGGTCCTCGCGGTGCTCGGCCGCCCGGCGAGCGGGCGCCTGCTCCTCGAGGTGCTGGAGAGCGCCGCGGCGCCGTCCGCCGCCGTCGGGCTCCCCCTCGAGCGCCTCGAGCAGCTTCAGTGGATCACCCACGGCAACGACGGCCTCTTCATCTTCTGCCAGGGGACCGCGGCGCGCCTCGCCTACGAGGGGCTCGCCCAGACGCGGCGCCGCGAGCTCCACCTCGCCATCGCGCTCACCCTCGAGCGGCGGGGCGGGGTGGAGGCGGTCGAGTGGACCCGCCACGCCCTGGGCGCCGGGCGGCTCGACCTCGCCTCGCGGGGGCTCGACGAGGCGGTGGGCATCCTCAAGGGCCTCGGCGCGCACCGCACGGCGATCCAGGTGCTCGAGGACGTGCTGCGGCTCGAGCCCGACCCGGCGCCGCGGCGGCGGCACCTGCGAGAGCTGGGCGAGCTGCACCGCGTGGTCGGCGAGTACGAGCGCGCCGGGCAGCTCCTCGAGCGCTCCGCCGACGGGGCGGAGGGGGCCGAGCTGGCCGCCTCCCAGATCGCCCGCGCGCGTGTCCACGTGGCCGCGGGAGAGGCCGAGCGCGGCCGCGCGCTCCTCGAGGAGATCCTCGCCGGCGAGCTGCCGCCCGCGCAGCGGCTGGCCGCGCTCTCCGCGAAGATCATGGCGCTCACCGCCCTCGACGCGCACGAGGCGATCCTCGAGGTCGTCGAGCAGGGCCTGGCGCTCGAGCAGCTCGGGGCCCGCGCCGGCCAGCCGAGCCCGCTCAGCCGCGCCGAGCTGCAGGGGCAGGCCGCCTGGTCGCTCGGCCACCTGGAGCGCTACGACGAGGCCTACGCGCGCTTCGCCTCCGCGCTCGAGGACGCACGCTCCGCCGCCGATCCGCGGGTCGAGGCCAACATCCTCAACCGCTGGGCCGTGATCACGGTGCGCCAGTCGAGCTACGCCGAGGCGCCCGCGCGCTACGAGCAGGCGCTCGAGTGCGCGCGCCGCAGCGGCGACGTCGAGCGGATGGCGACGATCCGCTACAACCTCTCCACCTGCCACCTGCTGCGCGGCGCCTTCGCGCCGGCGCTCAGGCACCTGGAGGAGAGCCTGCGGCTCTTCGAGGCCATGGGGGTGCAGCAGAGCGCGGCCTCGGCGCGCTGCAACCTCGGCATGGTGGAGCTGAAGCTCGGGCTCTACGAGCGCGCCCGCGTGGACCTCGAGGAGGCGATCGAGGCCATGCGCCGGCTCGGCCGCCGCAGCGGCGAGGCGCTGGCGATGACGCTGATGGCGCTGGTGCAGGCGCGGCGGGGCAAGCTCGACGAGGCCCGCCGAGGCATCGCCGAGGCGCGCCGGCTCTACCTCGAGGTGGGCCAGCACCGCGACGCGGCCGACGCGCTCCTCGACCTGGGCGAGGCGGAGCTCTCCGCCGGCAACCTGCGCGCGGCGCGCGACGCCCTGGCGCAGGCCTCGAGCGAGCTCGCCACCCAGTCGAGCCCCGACCTCGGCGTGCGGGCCGCGGCGCTGCAGGCGCGGGTCGCCGCCCATGACGGCAGCGGGCCCGAGCGCGAGGAGGCCGCGCGCGCCATCAAGGTGGCGGTGGCGACCGCCGAGCAGCTGCGCTCCCAGGAGCTGATCTGGGAGGCCCACGCCGCGGCGATGGAGCTCGCGGACGTGCTGCGCCGCTGGGAGGAGGCGGACCACCACGCGATCGCGGCGGCCGCGGTGCTCGAGCTGATGTCCTCGGAGCTCACGCCGGACTGCCGCACCGCCTTCTGGCAGGACGGCCGCCGGCAGCTCGCGCGCGACCGGGCGCTGCAGCTGCACACCCGCCCCGAGATGCCCCGGTCGTCCTCTTCCAGCACGGGCGCACGACCGATGGAACAGAAGGACCGCTCGTCCATGCTCGACGCGACCCTGCCCACGATCACGCCGGCCGCGGTCAGCGGGGTCAGCGGGGGGGT
>JAKLHH010000087.1 GCA_022710245.1 Myxococcota bacterium | reverse complement strand
CAGACCTCAGGGACACCCCACACGGCTCACTTGTTCAGGATCATGAAGAGGGTGGTGCCGCGCCGGTAGACGAGGAGGAGGACCCTGCCTCGCGCCGCCGAGTAGCTCTGCTGGAAGCGGCTCACCGAGTCGATTGTAACCCGGTTCACTTCCAAGATCACGTCCCCTGCCTGGAGGCCCGCCCGCGCCGCCCCCGATCCCGGCTGGATCCGGGTCACCACGACCCCGAAATTCACCCGCGCTGGAATATTGAACCGGGCCCGCGACGAGGGATCGAGCGGCGCGACGCCGAGCCCCTCCGGACCGCCGCCGCCGCCCGGCGTCGGTGCGGCGACCTTGGACGGCATCTCGGTCAGGGCGATGGTCCTCGTCTCCAGCTTGCCGTCGCGATAGAAGTCGACCCTCACCTTCGAGCCGACCCCCGCCGCCGCCACCAGGTTGCGCAGGTTCCCCGTCGAGTCCACGCTCTGGCCGTTGAGCTTCACCACCAGGTCGCCGCGCTTGAGCCCGGCCCTCTCCGCCGGCCCGCCGGGGCTCACGTCCGAGATCAGCACCCCGCTCCGCGTCGGGAGCTTCATCGCCTGCGCCAGCTCCGAGTCGACCTCCTGGATCACCACGCCGAGCCAGCCGCGCACCACCTTCCCGTGCTTGACCAGGCTCTGCATGATCGGCCGCACCATGTTGCTGGGGATGGCGAAGCCGATCCCCTGGTAGCCCCCGGTGCGCGAGAGGATCGCGGTGTTGATGCCGACCAGCTCGCCCCGCATGTTGACCAGCGCGCCGCCAGAGTTGCCGGGGTTGATCGCCGCGTCGGTCTGGATGAAGTCCTCGTAGTCGACGATGCCCATGTTCGCGCGGCCCTTGGCCGAGACGATGCCCATCGTCACCGTCTGGCCGACGCCGAAGGGGTTGCCGACGGCGAGGACCACGTCGCCGAGGCGCAGCGTGTCGGAGTTGCCGAGCGTGATCGGCTTCAGGTTCTTGGTGTCCTTCAGGCGCAGCACCGCCACGTCGCTCTTCGGGTCGGTGCCGATCACGCGCGCGGCGACCTCGCGCTTGTCGTGGAGCGTGACCCGGATCGTCTCGGCGTCGGCGATCACGTGGTTGTTCGTGAGGACGGTCCCGTCGGCGCCGACGATGACGCCGGAGCCAAGGCTGCGCTCCTGCCGCGGCGTCGGCTCGCCCGGCCCGAAGTGGCGGAAGAAGTCGCGGAAGAACGGGTCAGAGAAGAAGGGCGAGTCGGACTGCCGCGCCTTCTTGGTCGTCGAGATGTTGACCACGCTGGCGAGGGAGCGCTCGGCGATGTCAGCGACGGTGATCGTCTTGCCTCCGTCGCTGGTCGCCTGGGCGAACGCCGGGTGCGCCATCGCGATGACTGGCTGGCGGCCCTCCTCGGCGCTGAGGCGGCCGAGCCGGAACGAGCCGGCGACGAGGAGCGCGAGGAGCGCGCCGAGGGCGACGTAGAAGATGCGGGCTGGATGGCTCGGGCGAGACATGGATCACACTCCCTTTCCCCTGAGGGTTCTTGCTGCGGGCCAGCCGGTCGCGCGAGGGCGACCTCGCGCTCGACCCGCCGAGGTGGCTGCGGGACGAGCGCTGCGGCTCGCTTCAGGAACCCGGCCCCGTGGAGGAGCATTCCCGGGCACCTCCACCCTGACTGGAGCGGCGCGCTGCACCGGAGAGGGCGGTGACGGCAGCGGCCACGACCAAGAACTTGGAGCGGCGCCCCACACGTCGGGCGGTGGTGGGCAGCTGCCGCGACCCACAAATCGTGGCCTGGAAGTGGTGCCCGCGCCAGCCGCGTGGCCGGCGCCACGCGCGGGGCCCGCGGATCAACGGAGGTGCGTCAACCGAGCAGAAACCCGTGGACCAGGCGGCCGACCACATGGCGGCGGTAGTCGGCGGTCGAGCGCAGGTCGTCGATCGGCGTGACCGCCTCGCGCGCTTGCGCCTCGGCCTCGGCCGCGGTCTCCTCGCCGAGGGCGCGGCCGATCAGCCAGCGCTCCAGCGCCGGGAGGCGCACCACGGTGGCGGCCACGCTGCCGAGCGCCAGCCCCGCCTCGGCCACGCGGCCGCCCTCGTCGAGCCGCAGGCGGCAGGCGGCGCTCACCTTGGCGATCGCCTGCGCGCGCCGCGTCCCCACCTTGCGGAACGCCTCCCGTCCACCCGCGGGGAGCGCCGGGACCCACACCGCAGTGAGGAGCTCCTCGGGGCGCCGCGCGAGCTGGCGGTACCCGGTGTAGAGCTCGGCGAGCGGCAGGCGGCGCGCGCCCGCCGTCGAGGCGAGCTCCACCTCGGCGCCCGCGGCGACGAGCGGCGGCGGCAGGTCCGCGGCGGGGCTCGCGTTGATCAGGTTGCCGCCGAGCGTGCCCTGGTTCTGGATCTGCACCGCGCCGATGGTGGCCGCGGCCTCGGCGAGCGAGGGGCTGGCGCGCAGCACCTCGGGCGAGCGACGGAGCGCGCTGTGGGTGCAGGCGGCGCCGAGGCGGAGCCAGCCTCCCTCGAGCTGGATCTGCCGCAGCTCGGCGAGGCGGTGCAGGCTGAGCACGCGCGCCGGCCGGGGCGCGCCGCTGGCGAGCCACTTCGGCCAGAGGTCAGTGCCGCCGGCGAGGATCTCGAGGGGCGCCGCGGTGGCGGCGGCCTCGGCGAGGAGCGCGAGCGCCTCCTCGAGACGTCCGGGGGCGAGGAAGCTCGGTGCAGTGCCCGCGTCGCCTCTCTGATTGTTGGTCGCGGCAGCTCCGCACGACCGCCCAACCTGTGCGGCGCCGCTCCAGTTGCGCCTCCCGGCGGCCTCGACCGCCTCGACGATCTTGCTGTAGCCCGTGCAGCGGCAGAGGTGCCCGGCGAGCGCGCCACGGATCCGCTCCTCGCCCGGCTGCGGCTCCTCGCCGAGGAGCGCGTAGGCGCCGAGGAGGACGCCGGGCGTGCAGTAGCCACACTGCACCGCGCCGCCCTCGGCGAAGGACTCCTGCAGCGCGCGCCCGAGCGGCTCGCGGCCGAGCCCCTCGGCGGTGAGGAGGGTGGCGCCGTCCTCGAGCTGCGCCGCGGCGGTCAGGCAGGCGAGGCGGGGCTCGCCGTCGATGATCACCGTGCAGGCGCCGCACTCGCCCTCGCCGCAGCCCTCCTTCAGGCTGGTGAGGCCGAGCTCCTCGCGGAGCACGTCGAGGAGGCGCGCGAGCGGGGCGAAGCGCACGCTGCGCGGCTCGCCGTTGACGATCCAGCTGCGGGTGAGCTCGCTCATCGATCTCCTCCTTCGCGGGGCTTGGCCGCTTCGCCCGCCGCGCGCAGCGCTCGCTCCAGCCGCTCGGGGGAGAGCGGCAGGTCCCGCAGGCGCACCCCGAGCGCGTGCTCGAGCGCGTTGGCGAGCGCCGGCGCGGCGCCGTGCATGGGCAGCTCGCCGAGGCCCTTGGCCCCGCCCGGCCCGCCGGCGAAGGGCACCTCGAGGAGGCGCGCCTCGATCCGCGGGGCGTCCATGGTGGTGGGCAGGATATAGGTCTGGAAGCGATCGCGGAGGAGCCCGCCGTCGGGGCGCACGCCGACCTCCTCGGAGAGCGCGTAGCCGAGCGCCTGCAGGGTGCCCCCCTCGACCTGGCCCTGCGCCATCGCCGGGTTCACCGCGCGGCCGATGTCGACGGTGATCCAGACGCGCGGGACGCGGAGCTCGAGGGTGTCGCGGTCGACCTCCACCTCGACCACGGTGCAGCCCCAGGCGTAGGCCGCGTAGGCGTCACCCACGTGGGTCGGCTCGTCCCACTGCAGCTCGGGCGGGAGCCGGTACTGCTCCTCGAAGACCCAGCGCGGCTCGCCCGCCTCGGCGAGCGCCTCGCGGACCAGCGCCGTGAACGACCCCACCTCGCGGCCGCCGGCGCGGACCACGCCGCCCTCGAGGCGCAGCTCCTCCCGCGCCACCTGGTGCTTCTTCGCCACCCAGCCGAGCAGCCGCTCGCGGGCCGCGCGGGCGCTGGCCGCGACCACGCTCCCCACGATCATCGTGGTCCGCGAGGCCACCGTCGGCCCGCTGTTGGGGACGAGCGCGGTGTCCACGCGATCGCAGACGACCTGCTCGGGGGTGAGCCCGAGCTCCTCGGCGGCGATCTGCGGCAGCACCGTGTGCGAGCCCTGCCCCATCTCCGTCGAGGAGACCCGCACGTGCGCGAGGCCGTCGGACGCGAGGTCCACCGCCGCGCGCGCCGCGATCCGCCGCTCGCCCGCGCCGGTGAAGCCGCCACCGTGCCAGAAGAACGCCATCCCCACGCCGCGAGCGGGGCCGCGATCGCGAGGCGTGCTCGCCTGCGCGCTCGCCTCGCTGGCCTCCCAGCCCGGCACGGTGCGCCGCCACTTGGCCTCGAAGCCGCTCGCGTGGAGCGCGTCCTGCAGCACCTCGCGCGTCGCCACGCTGCTCTTCAGCGTCTGCGAGGTGGCGGTGACGCTGCCGAGCTGCAGCCGGTTCAGCAGGCGGAAGGCGTGCGGCTCCATCCCGCAGGCCCTCGCGAGCTGGTCCAGGTGCGACTCGATGGCGAAGATCGTCTGCGGCACGCCGAAGCCGCGGAAGGCGCCGTTCGGCGGCGTGTGGCTGCGGTAGGCGACGGCCTCCACCCGCGCGGCGGGCCAGGCGTAGGGCCCGGGCGCGTGGATCGCCCCGCGCGAGAGCACGACCGGGCTCATCGTCACGTAGGCGCCGCCGTCGAAGAGGATCTCCACCTCGAGGCCGGCGAGCCTGCCGTCCCGCCCCGCGCCGGCGCGCACGCGCACCCACGAGGGGTGCCGCTTGGTGGTGAAGGCGATGTCCTCGGCGCGCTGCAGGACCATCCGCACCGGCCGCCCGGCGAGGCGCGCGAGGAGCGCGGCCTGCCCGGCGAGCTGGCTGGGGAAGTCCTCCTTGCCGCCGAAGGCGCCGCCCATCGGCAGCGCGACCACGTGCAGGTGCTCGAGGTCGGTGCCGAGCATGCCCGCCACCGCCGGCGCCACGTAGTAGGGGCACTGGATCGAGCCCTCCACGCGCAGGCGCCCGCCCTCCTCGGGGATGGCGATGACCGCGTTGGTCTCCAGGTAGGCCTGCTCCTGGTGCGGCGTGGTGTAGCAGGCCTCGAGCACCACCTCGGCGCCGTCGAGGGCCGCCGCCGCGTCGCCGCGGTTGATGGTCCAGCGCGCGAGCTCGTGGAGCTCGCCGCGCCGGCCGGCGCGGTGCAGCGCGACCTGCTCCTCGAGGGTGAGGAGCGCGGGGAGCGGCTCCATCTCGACGACCACCGCCCGCCGCGCGGCCTCCGCCTCCTCGAGGGTGGGCGCGGCGCAGAGCGCGACCGGCTCGCCCTTGTAGAGGACCTCGTCCCAGGCGAGGAAGGGCAGGTCGTCCGCGATCATGTGGCAGAAGCGGCTCCCCGGGATGTCGGCCGCCGTGGCGAAGGTGACGCGCGACCAGTCGACGCCGGGCCCCTTGCGGATCGCGCGCAGCCGCCCGTGCGCGAGCGGGGCGCGGACGATGACGCCGTGGAGCATCCCCGGGTAGACGAGGTCCGCCGTGTAGCGGAGCGTCCCCTCCATCTTGGCGCGGGCGTCGGCCCGCTGCTGGCTGCTGCCGATCACGTGTGCCTCCTCGATGCGCCCCCGATAGTACCGCGTCCTCGGTCAGGGCGACGAGTGCCTGCCTCGGTGTGGCCGCGAATTGCGGGTCCTCGCGGCCTCCGGCCGCTCCGGGATGAGACCGCCGCAATTCGCCCTGCTCGCCTCCTGCGGAGGCTCCGCGATGAAGGGCAAATTCTGACGCTAGCCGTCGAGAAGGGCCGTGATCTCGGCGAGGAAGCGCTCGGCGTGCCCGAGCCCGATCGGCGCCTCGCGCACCATGCGGACCGGGTCAAGCTCGCCGTAGCTGTGCGCGATGCGGTTGCGGAGCGACGCGAGCGCTCCCATCGCGCGCGCCGACTCGGCGCTGATCAGCCCCGCGCGCTCGAGGACGCGGAAGAGCTCGCGCTGTGAGGCGGGCACCCCGAGACCGCGCGCCGCCACCAGGTGCGCCGCGAGATCGACGAGGTCCTGCACGAGCAGGAAGAGGTTGAAGGAGAGAAAGGCCTCGAGCCGCTCGTCGCGGCTCACCTCCTCCGCGTCGGCAGGGAGCGCGCCGCGGAGCTTCGCGAGCCGGTCGCGCACGAGGAGCGCCTTGCGCAGCAGCAGCTCACCCATGCGAGGCTCCTCGCGCCAGCGCCTGGCGGGCGCCCTCGGCGCAGAGCTCGATGATCGGCGCGAGGTCGAAGTAGCCGAGCATGGCACGGGCGACGTAGCGCGCCCAGGTGCCCTCCTCGGCCTCGAGGAGCAGGACGCCGTCCTCGGCGACGCGATAGCGGAGCCAGTCGGAGGCCTCGTCTAGATCCACCACGTGGGGCTCGCGACCGAGGAGCTCACCCAGCTCGGCGCCCAGCTCCAGCGCCGACCAGGTGTCGAGACCGCTCACCCCGATGTCGAGATCGCTCCACGCGGCGGCCGTGCCCCGGGCCACGGAGCCGAAGAGCACCACCAGCCGCGCGCCCGGATACCGCGCGGCCGCCAGGCGCAGGGGATCAAGAGGCAGCTCGCTCACCCCTTCAGGGTAGCGAGGCTGCCGTCGGCCTGCAATGGCTGTGATCCGTCGAGAGCGGCGCCTCGCGTCCTCGGGGTGTGCCATAATGGCTCCTCCGGAGGGTAGGAAGATGCAGCGCTTCACGCTCGCCTGCGCGCAGCTGGCCGTGCGCCCGCTGCAGATCGACGAGAACCTGGAGAGAGCCCTCGCGCTCGTCGCCCGGGCCGCCCGGGAGACGGGCGCGCGGGCGGTGGTGCTGCCCGAGACGGTGACCACCGGCTTCACCCCCGGCTGCAGCGCCCGCGAGCTCTGGTCGCGGATCGAGCCGCTGCCGGGCCCGCGCGCCGACCGCGTCGGCGCCGTCGCCAGGGAGCTGCAGGTCTACCTCGCCTACCCGACCTACGAGCGGGGCGAGGAGGAAGGCATCGTCTACAACAGCCTCGCGCTCATCGGCCCCGAGGGGACGATCCTCGGCGTCTACCGCAAGACCCACCTCTTCCCGACCGAGCGCCTGGCGGCCGGCGGCTGGTCGACCGCCGGCAGGAGCCCGGTGGTCGTGCACACCCCGCTCTGCAGCTTCGGCCTCACGCTCTGCTACGACGGTGACTTCCCGGAGCTCTACCGCTGCGAGGCGCTCGCCGGTGCGGAGGTGATCCTGCGCCCGTCCGCGCTGCTCCGCTCCTTCGAGATCTGGGAGCTCACGAACCGCGCGCGCGCCTATGACAACCACGTCTACCTGGCCGCCTGCAACGCGGTGGGGTCCGACGCCGGGGAGAACTACTACTTCGGCCACAGCATGATCGTGAGCCCCATCGCCCAGGTGCTCGCGCTCGCCCGAGGCGGCGAGGAGATCATCTCCGCCGAGCTCGATCCCGATCCCATCCGCCGAGTCACCTATGGCTCCGCCGCGCCGATGCTCTTCGACCACCTCGAGGACCGCAACCTCGAGGCCTACGCCGGCGTGCTCGCGCCGGGGCGGAGCCGCTTCGAACCTGCGCGTCGGATCCGCTGAGGGCCGGGAGCGGCGTCAGACGACGCGCCGCTGCCTGAGCCCGGCCAGCTCGTCGGGCGAGAGCCCGAGGAGCTCGCCGAGGACCGCCTCGGTGTGCTCGCCGAGCAGCGGGGGAGGCAGCGGAGCGAGGCGGGCCTGACCGCCGAGGCGGAGCGGGGAGCCGAGCTGCCGTAGCCGGCCGGCCCGTGGGTGCTCCTGCTCGGGGAGCATGTCTCTGGCCGCGAGCTGCGCGGAGGCCGCCACCTCCGAGAGGTCCCGCACCGCTCCGCAGGGCACACCAGCGCGGCGGAGGAGCGCGATCCAGTGCTCGCGCGGCTGCATCCTCAGGAGGTCCGCGAGCTGTGCATCGAGGGCCTCGCGCTGCTCGACCCGCGCGGACGCGGTGGCGAAGCGCGGATCGCGCGCCAGCTCGCCGACGCCGAGCGCCTCGCACAGCCTGACGAAGAGCGCGTCATTGCCGACGGCGATGATCAGGGTGCCGTCGGAGCTGGGGTAGGTCGAGTACGGCGCGATGGTCGGGTGGGCGTTGCCGCGGCGCCGCGGCACGCGCCCGGTGGCGAAGTAGATCCCCGCCTGGAACGTGAGCAGCGAGCTGGAGACGTCGAGCATCGAGATGTCGACCAGCTGCCCCTCCCCGGTCCGCTCGCGCTCGACCAGCGCCGCCAGCACGCCCTGGCACGCGGCCATCCCCGCGGTGAGGTCGGAGATGGAGACGCCGAGCTTGAACGGCGGACCGCTCGCGTCGCCGGTCAGCGACATGAGCCCCGACTCGCCCTGGATCAGGACGTCGTAGCCGGGGAGCTCGTGCTCGGGGCCGGTCTGGCCGAACCCGGAGACCGAGCAGTAGACCACCCCCGGCAGGCGCGCCGCTACGGCCGGGTAGGAGAAGCCGAGCCGCTCCATCGTGCCGGGCCGGAAGTTCTCTACCAGGACGTCGGCCTGCTCGAGGAGGCGCCAGAGGAGCTCCTTGCCCTCTTCCGTCTTGAGGTTGAGCGTGACGCTCCGCTTGCCCCGGTTGATGCTGAGGAAGTAGGCGCTCTCGCCCTCGAGGAACGGGGGCCCCCAGGCGCGCGTGTCGTCCCCGGTGCCGGGGTTCTCGATCTTGATCACCTCGGCGCCGAGGTCGGCGAGCTGCATGGTGCAGAAGGGCCCCGCCAGGACCCGCGTCAGGTCGATGACCCGGTAGGGCGCGAGCGGGCCGCCGCGCTCGGGGGTGGGGGTCATCGTCGTCCTCCGGCGACGAGCACCGGCTGCCCTGCGATCTCCACCACCGCCGCCGCGAAGGCCTTCGCCGCCGCCTCGCACGCCTCCAGCGGGCCGGTCAGGTAGGCGCCGGCGAAGTTCGTCTCCGTCGGCGGGGCGAAGCTCTTCACCAGCCGCACGGCGGCCGCCTTGAGCGCCGCGTCGACGCCGTAGACCGCCTCGAGCGGCGTCGCGATCAGGTAGGCCATCGGCTCGCCCACCGCCAGCCCCGCCTCCTTCGAGAGGCAGTGCCCGAGCGAGGAGATGACGTGCGGGAAGAAGGTGTGGCTGCCGTCGGCGTTGGCCGAGTAGAAGTGCGCGTCGTGCTCCAGGCAGGAGATGCACGCGGCGAGCCCGCGCTCCGCCTCGTCGGGGTCGGCCGCGGCGAGGACGCCGAGGATCTCCCCCGAGGTCGGCCCCGAGGCGTGGCCCGAGCCGGCGTAGAAGGAGCGCGCGTAGACCACCTCGACCCGCGCCTGCTTGGTCGCCTCGTCGAGGGCCGCGTAGAGCGCGTCGTCTTGATCGCAGGTGATCAGCGCCACCGAGGGCAGCGCGCCGCCGTCGAAGCCGTAGGCCGCGGCGAGCGCGGGGTCGACCTGCGGGATGATCCGCGTCGCCAGCACCTTGGGGATGACCGGGTCGAGCACCGCCATTGCTGCCTCCTGATCGTTCTTCTCGTTGCCCTTGGTCGCGGCGGCGCCGCTCCTAGTGCGACCCCGCCTGGCAGGGCCGTCCCTCGCTGCGCCCGCAGACCGCCCCCGGCCGCCCGTCGCGGCAGGCCGGGCAGCTCTGCCCGTGGCTCTGCCCGCAGCCGAGGAGCGGCTCGGAGTGCGCCTGGTTGATGCGGCTCTTCCCGCTCAGCGGGGCCGGCACCGAGCCGAGGTCGAGCTTCACGCCCGAGGTCTGCTGCGCGAGGATCGCCTCGATCACGTTCGCCGCGTGGCGCCCCGCGTCCTCGGGGAGGAGCCCGCGCCGGTGGATGTTGCTGATCGCCTGCTTCTCCGCCTCGGTCCGCTCCGCGCGCGGATCCCAGACCAGGTAGGCGCTCATCCCGTCGCCGGTGCCGAGGCCCGGCCGCTCGCCGAGGAGGATGATGCCGACCTTCGCCCCGACCGCCTCGCCGATCACGTCGACCAGCTTGGCCCGGCAGTGGCGGACGAAGACCGGCGTCCCCACCGTGCGCCCGCGTCGGCGGAGCTCCTCGATCAGGACCGGCAGCATCGGCGGCGCGTTCTGTAGCACCGCCGCCGCCGAGAGGCCGTCACCGACGACGATCTGCACGTCGGGCTGCCGCGCGCAGCGCTCGCGCACGAGGCCCTGCGAGGCCGCGGCGAGGCGCCGCCCGAGGTCGGGGCGGGCGAGGAACTGCTCGGGGTCGGCCGCCTCGGTCTGCAGCGGCAGCAGGCCCTGCTGCTCCGCCCACCCCTCGGGGACCTGGCTCTCCACCGCCGCCTTGGCCACCGCGAAGTCCGTGAGGAACTGGAGCAGCGTCTGCGTCCGGTAGCGCAGCCCGGCGCGGCCCACGCCCACCTTCGCCGGCGTCGCGGCCTTGAGCTGCTCGAGGAGCGTGGGGTCCTTGACCGCCGGCGCGGCCGGGCGCGCGAGCTCGGCGGCGCTCCGCCGGCCGCGCGAGGCCTCGCGCTGCGGCTCACGCGCGGGGCGAGCCTCGCGGACGGGGCGCGGCTCGGGGACGGCCCTCGCCGGCTGCCGACGCGCGGGCGGCTGCAGTCCTTGCTCGCTCCGCTCCGCGCGCGGCGCGCCTGCGGCGCTCCCTCCCGCGCGCTGTCTCTGGTCGCTCCGCTCCGCGCGCGGCGCGCCTGCGGCGCTCCCTCCCGCGCGCCGCAGCTCCTCCATCAACCGCCGCGTGCTCATGGCAGCACCGTCGGGTCGCCGAAGCGCTCGGTCGGCTCCCCGTCCTTGAGCAGCCCGATCGACTCCATCCAGGCCTCGAACTCCGGCGTCGGCCGGTAGCCGAAGATGCGGCGCACCGCCGCGTCGTCGTGGAAGCTGGTCGACTGGTAGTTGAGCATGATGTCGTCGCCGAGAGGCAGCCCCATGAAGAACGCGCAGCCCGCCGCCGCGAGGAGCACGGCGAGGTTCTCCAGCTCGTTCTGGTCGCAGCGCGCGTGGTTGGTGTAGCAGACGTCGCAGCCCATCGGCAGCCCGGCGAGCTTGCCGCAGAAGACGTCCTCGAGGCCGGCGCGCGCGATCTGCGGCCCGTCGTAGAGGTACTCGGGCCCGATGAACCCCACCACCGTGTTGACCAGGTAGGGCTTCCAGCGACGGGCGAGGGTGTAGTTGCGCACCTCGCAGGTCTGCTGGTCGGCGCCGTGGTTCGAGCCCGAGGAGAGCGCCGAGCCCTGCCCGGTCTCGAAGTACATCCGGTTCGGCCCCTTCGCCGAGCCGAGCTCCTGCGCCATCTGCGCCGCCTCGTCCATCAGCGCGAGGTGGATGCCGAAGGCGCGGCAGCCCTTCTCCGTGCCGCAGAGCGACTGGAACATCAGGTCCATCGGCGCCTTGCGGCGGAGCGCCTCCATCTGGATGGTGACGTGCGAGAGGAGGCAATTCTGCGTCGGCACGCGCCAGCGCGTCATCTGCTCCTTCACGCGCGTCAGGAGCTCGCAGGTGCTCTCCACCGTGTCGGTCGCCGGGTTGATCCCGATCACCGCGTCGCCCGAGCCGTAGACCAGCCCCTCACGCAGGCTGGCGAGGATCGCCGCCGCGTCGTCGGTGGGGTGGTTCGGCTGCAGCCGGAACGACATGCGCCCGGGCAGCCCGAGCGTGGCGTTCGCCTTCACCACCACGTGGATCTTCTTCGCCGCCGAGAGCAGGTCGAGGTTCGACATCAGCTTGGCGCAGGCCGCGATCATCTCGGGGGTGAGGCCTGGCGAGAGCGCGAGCAGGTCCTCGCCCTTCGTCTCCAGCTGCAGGATCCACTCGCGCAGCTCGGCGACGGTCCAGGAGGCGACCCGCGCGAAGACCTCCTCGTCGAGGCTGTCCTCGGCCTGGCGGGTGACCTCGTCCTCCTCGTAGGGGACGATCGGGTTCTCGCGCAGCTCGCGCAGCGTGAGGCCGGCGAGGACGACCTTCGCGGCGACGCGCTCCTTGGGGTCCCGCGCGGCGACGCCGGCGAGCTCGTCGCCGGACTTGCGCTCGTTCGCCTTGGCGAGGACCTCCTTCACGTCGCTGAAGCTGTAGCGCTGTCCGAGGAGGTTGGTGGCGAGCTTCATGGGTCCGGAGTCTAGCCCGGCGGCTCACTCGCGTTCAATGATCGATGCTCGAGGACGGGGTCAGCCGCGCCGGCGCCGCAGGAGCCCGAGCAGCGGCAGCGCGAGGAGCACGAGCGCCCAGCTCGGGCCGGGGCGCGGCGGGGCCATCGCGCAGCCGCCCTGCACGTCCGTCTTGATGGTGCCCTGCCCCGGCCCCGCGGGCGTGTCACCCGAGAAGGGGTAGATGAAGCAGACCCCGGCCAGGTCGTCCTTCTCCAGCGAGCGCTTGTCGAGCTCGGCCTGGTTGGTGGTGCTGAACATGGTCGCCGCCGGATCGATCGAGTGGCCGAGCCCGAGCACGTGGCCGATCTCGTGGGTGAGGATGTTCTGGATGTCCGTCGCCGCCTTGGTGGGGTCGTCGGAGGTGGTCCAGAAGAAGTCGAAGCCGTTGAGGTCGATGTCGGCGTCGATGATGGCGCCCGACTCCGGGTTGTAGATGATGGTGGTGATGGCGGGCATCTTGTTGTTCACCGTCGGGTCGGTGACGCCCGCGGGCGGCCAGCGGTTCTCGTGCCAGAGGATCAGGTTCTTGCGGTCCGGCTGCTCCTTCTCGGCGAGCGTGAGGTTGGTCTTCTCCGCCGCGTCGAGGCCGCCGTACTGGAAGGTGAGGTCGGTGCAGGACGGGCTCGCCCACGTGTAGAACGAGCGCTTGATGGCGCCGATCGCCTCCGAGAGCGGC
>JAKLHH010000869.1 GCA_022710245.1 Myxococcota bacterium | reverse complement strand
CACGCAGACCGACCCGGAGGGACACGCGCCGCTGTAGGCACCCCCACTGTCGCAGTCCGAGATCGTGCAGTAGCCATCGACCCAGGGGAGGCACATCGCCTTGCCCTTGCACTCCGTGAACTTGGAGCAGCCAGTGCCGATGTTCTTGGTCCCCTCCAGGCCGCAGCCTGGCTTGGTGTCGAAGACCTTGCACTTGTAGCCGGCGAGCTGGCAGTCCGTGTCGGCGGCGCAGGTCTGCGCGCAGAAGCTGTTCACCGTCTGGCTCGGGCCGCGCACCGGGCAGAAGTGGCTCGCCGGGCAGGTGCCCTGGTCCCAGAGGAAGCCATCGCCGTTGGTGTCCTTCGGCATGCACGCGTCGGGGACGCAGCTCTTGCCGTCGCAGACCTCGCCGACCTTGCACTGGCCATCCTTGGTGCAGCTGGCAGCGGCCGGGCGGGTGACCTGCACGGTGAACACGTCGGCGGGCGGGAGCTGGGTGCGGTGGTTGCAGCCGCCCACCGGGTCGTCGTTGTCCTCGGCGCTGATCACGTAATAGATCGTCTTCGACTCTCCGGGGCCAAGGCCGGCCGTGGGGTTCGGCACGCTGGCGGTGAAGGCATGGGAGCCAGCCGGGGACTCGGTCATCGTGGCCGGGGTCATGGTCTTGTAGTCCAGCTTGGCGGGGTTGGGCGGGACCGTGGTGCTCCAGTAGAGGATCGGCGCGCCCTTGAGCCCCTTGTCGTCCGAGACCGTGGCCGCCAGCGTGATCGCGTCCGTCGTGCTCATCGGCGCGGGCGGCGCGTGCACGATGACGGGTGACTCGCCGGGGCACTGGGTCGGCAGGTCGGGGCGGATCAGGATGGTGTAGTCCTTGTGGACCGGCGGGTTGTCGTGGTCGTCGGCGGCCAGCTTGAGGACGAAGCGCGGCTGCTTGGCCTGCTCGGCGTCGGGGCACCAGTGGAAGGTGCCGGTCAGGGCGGGGACCTCGAGGCTCGAGCCCGGGATGGCTGGCTCCTGAGTGACCGCGACCTGCACCGAGTCCGAGTCCTCGACCACCACCTCCAGGTCGATGCACTTCTGCTGCGCGAGGTCGAGGGTGGTCCCCTCGCCCAGCGGCTTGCGGAAGATCGGGGCCGTGTCGCCGCCCGTCGAGGCCTTGATGGTGATGGTGACCGGCAGGATATCGCTCGCGCTGCCGTCGCTGGCCGAGAAGTCGATCTGGTGCACACCCACGTCGGAGGCGATCGGCGTCCAGCTGAAGATCGCCTCCGAGCCCACCCGCGCCAGCCGCGCCCGCATGCCGAGGTCGAGCTCGGGGCTGGAGAAGCCGTAGGTGATGCGATCCCCGTCCGCGTCCGAGGCTGTCAGCTTGATCTCCAGCCGCGAGCCCACATAACCGGTCTGTGGGTCGATCGGGAGCAGCTCGGGGGCGGCGTTCTTGTGGCAGCCGGACGCGAGGACGAGCCCGAGGAGGTGGAGGCAAGCGAAGCGGGCTGCAGAGAGTGCGCGCACGGGAGTCTCCCTCTTCTTATATCAGCAAACACCGTGCCGCGATATCACGCCCGCGGCCGTCTGGGAAGTGCCCGGGAGCACAGCTCGCACGCGGCGGGCTGGCCTCCAGGGTAGCCGGGGCCCGCGACAGCGCTGTCCTGGCCCCGCATCAGTGTCAGGGGCACGGCCGCGCGATCATATATCCGACACCGCGAGGCCTGGGCGGCCTGCTCTCGCCAGTCAGACGGCGGCGACTCAGCCCTGAACGGCGATCCCCATCGCCCGCCGCAGCTCGAAGTGCGCGTCCGAGACCATGAAGGCGAGCAGCTCCTCGGCCTCGTCGTTGCCCTTGAGGGCCTTGGCCAGGTCGGCCGGTCCGACAGGCACCTTCAGGCGCCCGCCGTTCTTGCGCAGCACGGCGAGCGCGGCGTGGACCGAGCGCGCCGCCAGGAGGCCGGCACGGTTCGCCGAGTGCACGACCGCCGCGCCGAGGCTGCGCAGGTTGACGCTGTCGCCCGAGCACTCGAGCGCGAAGGGCATCAGCTCCTGCTTCAGCTTGCGCGGGATGGCGCGCGCGACCTGCTTGGTGGCCTCTTGCAGCTCACGCTGATCCGCCTCGGGGGGCTGGAACTCCGGCGCGTACTGGCGCACCACACCAGCCACCACCGCCTCGAGATCCTCGGGACGGAGGCGCGTCGGCAGGATCATCGCCTTGCGGATGATCCAGAGGCAGCGCCCCAGCATGAACGCCAGCTGATCCTCGGTGACCTCCTCGAGGAGCGAGCTGCCGATCAGGATCGTCGGCGGGTCGGTGTTCTCCACCAGGAGCTGCGTCGGGTGACTGCGAGCGACGTAGAGGTCGTAGCCGCTCACACCGAAGTCACGGGCCAGTGCGTCCCCCACGCGGCGGGCTGGATGGTCACCGCTCAGGCGGTCCGCGCGCGAGAGGCTGTACTCCTTGAGCGAGCCAGCGAAGCTCTTGGTGAACGGCTCGGCCAGGAGCTGGAAGACCTGACGGAAGCCCCCCGGGATCGACCGCTGGAAGAGCCACTCGTCGTGCACCGGATCGCCCAGGGCGCCCCCCGGCGCTCCCACCGCGCCGGCGTGGCTGTCGATGAAGTCCCGCTCCTCGGGGGCCACCTGCCCGAGCGCCTCGAGGACCTGCGCGGCGCAGAGGCAGCCGTCCGGCGCCTTGCGCCAGCCGAAGATCTTGAAGAGCGAGTGGTAGGAGAACGGGTCGCAGGGGTCATGCTTGAGTCGAGACCGCATGGTCGCCACCGAGCGGTCCAGGTGCACCATGAGGCTGCGCTGGTCGCCCTGTCGGGCGAAGAAGCCGCAGAGCTCGCCGATCGACTTGAGGTCGGCTGGGGCCAGCTCGATCGCGTGACGGTAGGCGATCGCCGCCTGGTGTGGATCCTTGAGGCCATCCTCGTGGATCCGCGCGATGCGGAGCATGTGCTCGACCCGGCGGGGGACGTCGGGCTCCTTCTCGAACAGCTGCTGCGTGGTGGCGAGGGCGCGCTTGTAGTCCCAGTTTTCCAGGTAGAGATCGCTCAGCCGGGAGAGCGCGCCCAGGTGGCCCGGATCGAGCGAGACGACCTTGTTGAAGCTCGCGATGGCGCGCTTCGCGTCGGGGAGCTTCTCCTGGTAGAGCTCGCCGAGGCGCAGGAAGAGGTCGCGGAGCGCGCCGGGGTTCTTCTCCAGCCGCGCGAGCCGGATCAGGGCCTCCGCGGCCTCGGGCCACTGCCCGTCCTCACCATACATGTCCGCCAGGGTCGCGAGCGCCGCGGGATCATCCACCTGGAGCTGCAGCAGATGACGCAGCTCCTCCTTGGCATGCTCGCGATCGGCGAGTCGGTCCTTGTAGACCGCCGCCAGCGCCCGGCTCAGCTCCACCAGCTTCGTGTGGGACCGCTCGACCTGCGCGCGGGCCGTGAGCAGGTCCGCCAGCTCCGCCCAGGCACCCGTAGCCTGCGCGTTCTCCCGGAGCGCCTCGAAGGCCAGCCCGTCAGCGGGCGCGGCCTCGAGGACCGCGCGGAAAGCTCGCATCGCGCGCGGCGCGTCGTTGAGGTGGCGTCGCGTGACCTCCCCGGCGAGGAGCTGCGCCGCGGCGACGTGCTCGGGGCGGCGGCTCGCGCCACCCTCTGCCTCGGCGGCGTCCGCCACCGCCGCCCAGGCCCCGGCGCGAAGCGCCGTGTCGCGCAGGCGATAGATCGCCCCCAGGTGGCCCGGGATGGCGTGCAGCGCCTCCCGGTAGAGCTCGAGGGCGCTCTCCGTCGAGGAGAGCTCGGCGGCGCGGGTCAGGTAGATGCCATCGTCGGGGCTCCAACCGACCGCGCGGGCCAGCGTCAGGTAGCAGCGCGCCAGCTCCGGCTCGTCCCGCCGCCCCCAGGCCTCGTCGAGCTGACAGCGCAGCGCGAGGATGGACGAGGGGTCGTACTCGAGGACGCTCGCCAGCGCTCGCCGGTAGTCGAGGCCACGCGCGGCCTGGGCGAGGTGTGGCGCATCCGGGGTGATCTCCGGGAGCGGCTCGCGGGCAGCGAGCCAGTGCGCGAGCTCGAGGAAGAGCGCGGCGCTCTCCGCCGGGTGCGCGGCGGCGCTGGCCTCGCGCCGGAGCGCGCCGGCGAGCTCGAGGGGGCGATCCTCGCCCAGGCAGCGCTGCAGGTAGCGGAGCGCGAGGAGGTCTCCAGGATCGAGCTCGGCGATCGACTCGAACGCGAGGCGGGCGCTCTCCTCGTCCCCGCGGCGCAGGTCGAGCATCGCCAGGCGCCGGTACGTGCGGACCCTCTCGTCGACGGCGCTCGCCT
>JAKLHH010000868.1 GCA_022710245.1 Myxococcota bacterium | reverse complement strand
CCGTCGAGCGCTGCCTGCGCTCCCTCGAGGGTGAGCGCCCGGCGGCCTACGGCGGGCGGGTCGGGCAGCGCCCGGCGGCGATGTCGGTGGTGATCCAGCGGATGGTCGCCGCGCGCGCCGCCGGGATCTGCTTCACCGTCGACGCCGCCGCGAGGCGCAGCGATCGCCTGGTGATCGAGGCGGTGGCGGGGCTCGGCGACGCGCTCGTCTCCGGCCACGCGTCGGCCGAGCGCTACGAGCTCTGCCGCCTGAGGCCCGAGCGCGTGCCCCGCGGCCCGGCCGGCGGGCTCCTCGGCGAGGAGGAGCTCGGACGCCTGGCCGGCGAGGCGCTCGCGGCCGAGCGCCGCTGGGGCGCGCCGCTCGATCTGGAGTGGGCGATCGACGAGGCCGGCCAGCTCTACTGGCTGCAGGCGCGCCCGATCACCACGCCCGTCGACGACCTCAACGAGCTCGATCAGCTGCAGGGCGAGGAGGACGTCTACACGCTCTTCAACGTCGGCGAGATGATCCCCGGCGCGGTGGTGCCGCTCTCGCTCTCGACCGCCGCGCGCGGCATCGACCACGCGCTGCAGAGCATGCTGCTCGCGACCGGCGTCCGCTCCCGCCGCGAGGAGCGGCTGCAGGTGGTCGGCTTCACCTACGGCCACCTCTTCCTCAACCTCAGCGTCCTCTTCGAGTTCGCCGACTCGGCCGCCGGCGCGACGCGCGAGTCGACCATGCGCATCATCTGCGGGCGGGTGATCCCCGAGCTCGAGGGCGAGGAGCCGGCGCCGCCGCTGGCGCGCGCCCGCGGCGGGCTCGGCTACCTGCGCCACCTCGCCGGAGGCTCTCTCGAGCTGCGCCGCTTCCGCCAGACGCTGCAGGGCTTCGAGCTGCCCGACCGCGGCAGCGCCGCCTCGCGCTTCCGCGACCTCGACGCCAGGCTGTCGATGCTGGTCGGGGCCTACAGCGCGCACATCCGCTCGTCGGCCGGCGGCGGCTTCATCTCCGCTCTGCTCTCCGGCGTGATCGGCAAGGGCAAGGCGCTGACCGGCGAGCAGGAGGCGCTGATCGCCCGCCTGCTCTCCGGGGCCGGCACCGTCTCCGCCGAGCTGGTGGTCGAGCTGGAGGCGCTGATCGCGCTCCTCGCGCGGGAGCCTGAGTCGGAGCCGCGCTTCGCCCGCGTGCCCCCCGCGGCCGCGCTCGACTGGCTGACCGACGAGGCGCCTTCGCCGCTCCGCGCTGCCTTCCACCGCTTCCTCGAGCGCCACGGCCACCGCGGCTTCCGCGAGCTCGCCATCGAGGCCCCGGCCTGGATCGACGACCTCCTGCCGCTCATCTCCTCGATGCAGCCGATGCTCCTCGCGCGCCTGCAGGGCGGCGGGACGCGCGGCCCGCGCGAGCCGGCGCCCGCTGCCTCTGCCTCGCCGGGGAGCCTCTCGCAGGAGGCGCCCGGCCTCGCGCTGCGCGGCCTCATCCGCCTGACCCAGTCCGGCGTGACCCGGCGCGAGCAGACCAAGTCGATGCTGGTCGACGTGACCCACCGCTTCAAGCGGGCCTACCGCGCGCTCGGTGCGCAGCTCGCCGCCGAGGGGCTCCTCCCCGAGGCCGAGCTCGTGCTCTACCTGACCCACGAGGAGCTCGGCCGCCTCGCGCTGACCCACGAGGCGGGGCTCGCCGCGCGCGCCGAGAGCCGCCGGCGCGCCCACCAGGTGCAGGCGACGCTCGCCTTCGACGAGGTCTGCGTCGGGCGACCGCTGCCGCTCGAGCCATCGCCGCTCGAGCTCGACGCGAGCGAGGGGCTGGTCGGCCAGCCAGTCAGCCCCGGCGTGGTCGAGGGACCCGCGCGGGTGGTCCGCACCCTCGAGGAGGCGACCGCGCTCCAGCCCGGCGAGATCCTGATCACCCCGCTCACCGACGTGGCCTGGACGCCGTACTACAGCCTGATCGGCGGGCTCGCCACCGACCTCGGCAGCCCCTTCTCGCACGGCGCCGTGGTGGCGCGCGAGTACGGGCTCCCCTCGGTGGCCAACCTGCGCAGCGCGACCCGCACCTTCCGCACCGGCGAGCGCGTGCGCCTCGACGGCGATCGCGGGGTGCTCAGGCGCGTCGACCCTGAGCCCGCGCCGGCGCCGGAGCCACCGCGCGCCGTCGACCCGGCGCCCGGGCCCACCGCGCACCTCGAGCCCCGCGGCCGAGGAGAGGAGGCAAGCCCATGCTGACCAAGTACGACGAGCTCACCTGCCACCAGGCGGTCACCACCTTCGACCACCCCGAGTCGAGCGATCGCGCCTGGACCGAGAAGCTCTGGTTCAACGTCCACGACGGCGGCGGCCACCTGGTGCTCGCCGGCGGCTTCGGCGTCTACCCGAACCGCAACGTGATGGACGCCTTCGCCTGCTGCAACCTGGAGGGCACCCGGCAGGTGAACTTCCGCGCCTCGCGCGAGCTGCGTCCGCGGATCGAGGACCTCGTGGTGGGGCCGCTCGCCTACCAGGTGATCGAGCCGTACCGCAAGCTCCGCCTCAGCCTGTCCGAGGACAGACAAGGGCTCAGCTACGACCTCGAGCTCCTGCTCCGCTTCCAGCCCGTCGAGGAGGACCCGCAGTACGGCCGCGCGCTCGGCCGCGTCTTCGTCAACACCTGCCGCTACTCGCAGGTCGGGCGCGCGCGCGGCTGGGTCAAGGTGGACGGGACGCGCCACGAGCTCGACGAGGACCGCTGCTACGGCCAGCGTGACCACTCCTGGGGCATCCGCCTCGGCGTCGGCGCGCCCGAGCAGGGCGTGCAGCAGCAGGACATCGCGACGTTCGCCGGGATGATGATCAACTGGCTCACCTTTCAGCTGCCGGACCGCGCGGTCTCCTGCTACTACATCGAGCGCGCGGACGGCCTTGTGCAGCGCCTCACCGGACAGGTGGTGCGCGGCCTCGACGACGCCGCTCGCCCCCTCGAGATCCGCGGCCTCGAGCACGAGTTCCGCTACCACGAGCGGAGCGCGCGGATGCAGTCGGGGCACATGGTCTTCACGCTCGCCGACGGGAGCAAGCTCGACCTGCAGCTCCGCGAGCTCACCACCATGTACCTGCGCGGCGGCGGCTACGCGGGCTACAAGACCTTCAACCACGGCGTCTACTACGGTCCCTACCACGAGGAGGGCGAGCGCTGGGAGGTGGGCGACCGCAAGGTGGCCGACGAGGTGCACGGGCTCGACGACACGGTGGTCGAGGTCCGCTGCGGCGACCAGGTCGGCTACGGGATCATCGAGAACATGATCCTCCCGCCCTTCCCCCGCTACGGCTTCAACCTGCCGCCGCGGCGCTGAGAGGACCCTGATGAGCAGTCACAGCGACCTTGGCGGCGGCGGCAAGGGCAACGGCGGCAACGGCGGCGGCAGCGGCGGCAACGGCGGCGGCGGCGGCAGCCGCCCCCTCGCGCTCGTCACGGGCGCCTCGAGCGGGATCGGGGAGGCCTTCGCCCGCCTCCTCGCGGCGGATCGCCACGACCTGGTCCTCGTCGCGCGCCGGGGCGAGCGGCTGCAGGCCCTGGCCGAGGAGCTCAGCCGCACGCACCGGATCACCGTGCTCATCCTCGTCGCCGACCTCTCGGAGCCCGAGGAGCTCGCGCGGGTCCGCCGCGAGGTGGCCGGGGGCCCCGCGCTGGCCATGCTCGTCAACGCCGCCGGCTTCGGGACCCGCGACACCTTCGTCGAGCTCGACCCGACGCGCACGCAGGCGATGATCCACCTCCACGTGGTGACGCCGGTGGCGCTGGCGCGCGCCGCGCTCCCGGCCATGCTCGCCGCGAGGCGCGGCCGCATCATCAACGTCTCCTCGCTCGGCGCCTTCCTCACCACCGCGCGCTACGTCACCTACTCGGCGACCAAGGCCTACGTGAACATGTTCACCCAGGGCCTCGCCGCCGAGCTCGCCGGCACCGGCGTCACCGTGCAGGCGGTCTGCCCGGGGCTGACGCGCACCGGCTTCTTCGACAGCGAGGAGCTGCACGGCTTCCGCTACCAGCGGGTGCCCCAGCGGTTCTGGATGAGCTCCGAGGAGGTCGCGCGCCGCGCCCTCGCCTCGCGCGAGCTGATCTTCATCCCGGGCCTGCACAACCGCCTGCTGGTCGAGGTGCTGCGCACCCCGCTCCTCGGCCGCGCGGTCGGCCTCGGCATCGAGGCGCTGGCCAAGCGGGTCGACGGGCTCTACTGACCTCGCGGCTCGCTCCTCCCCACCGACTCTCGATCCAGACCGACTCTCGATCCAGACCGACTCTCGATCCAGACCGACTCTCGATCCAGACCGACTCT
>JAKLHH010000867.1 GCA_022710245.1 Myxococcota bacterium | reverse complement strand
GCCTGGAGCAGCTGAAGAGCGCAGGCGTCCTCCGCGGCACGCTGGTGAAGACGCTGGCGAACGGCGTCAAGGTCGGCCTCTTCGGGCTGATGGGGCCGGAGGCCGCCGCCGACGCGCCGATGGCCGCGCCGGTCACCTTCGCGGACCACGTGGAGACCGCCCGCTCGGCGGTGCGGCACCTGCGCAAGGAGGAGCACGTCGACCTGATCATCTGCCTCGCGCACGCGGGCGTCGACGAGACCGGCGCCGGCGAGGCCGCCGCGCTGGCGAACGAGGTGCCGGGGATCGACGTCATCATCGGCGGTCACCTGCACGTGGCGCTGCCGAAGCCCCTCCTCGTCCCGCACATCCCGCGCGCGGACGTCACCGTGGTGGCCGAGGCGGGCTCCGAGGGGCGCGCGCTCGGCAAGCTGGTGCTCGCGGTCGGCAGCGACGGCAGCGTCGCGCTCGAGGACAGCGCGATGATCACGGTGGACGACTCGAAGCCCGGCGACCCCATCGTGCAGGCGCAGATCGAGAGCTACATCCAGGCGATCGACGCGCTCCTCCAGCCGGCCGGGCTCGCGTTCCGACAGGTGCTGGCGACGACCACCTTCGATCTGCGCGCCGACGCCTTCCGCGAGTCGACGCTCGGCGACCTGATCACCGACGCGTACCGCGCTGCCATCGACGCGCTGCAGCCCGCCGACCCGCTGCTCCTCGCCTTCGAGGCGAACGGCCTCATCCTGGACGACCTGCGCCGCGGCGGCACCGGCAAGCTCTGGTTCACCGACGTCTACGACGTGCTCCCGCTCGGCGCCGGCCCCGACGGGCTGCCCGGCTACCCGCTGGTCACCTTCCACCTGACGGGCAGCGAGCTGAAGCAGGGGCTGGAGCTCCTCGCGGCGGCGGACGACGTGCTGCAGAACAACGACTTCTTCCTGCAGGTCTCCGGCGTGGTCGTCACCTGGGATCCGGCCGGGGCGCCCTTCGATCGGATCACCGAGGTGCGCCGGAAGAGCGGCGAGCTCGTCGACCTGGGCGCGAGCTCGTGCCACAAGGTGGGGACCAACTACTACCTGGCGATGATGCTGGCGTCGCTCGGCGACCTCACCGGCGGCGCGCTGCAGCTCACGCCGCGCCTGGCCGGCTGCCAGACGCCGGTCGCCGACCTGGCCACGCAGCTCGTCGACAGCGATCCCGCCACCGCCGGCGTCCAGGAGCTGAAGGCCTGGCAGGCGCTGGTCGGGTACCTCGCGGGCCTGCCGGACAAGACCGGCGACGGCGTCGCCGACGTGCCGCCCGTCTACAAGAAGCGGCAGGGGCGGATCATCGAGAAGTGAGCCTCGCGCGCTCGCTCCCAGCGCTCCGCCTTTGACCCGCGGCCGCTCCGCGTTTGACCCGCGCTCGTCCTCGGCCATAGTCAAGCAACTGGCCGACGGAGCTCACCATGGCGGACGTGACCGCGAAGACCATCGAGGAGATCCCGTTCTACGAGGGGCCGGGCGCCATCGCCGGCATCCGCTTCCGCACCGCCGCGCGCGCCCTCGGCGTGACCGCCTGGGGGATGAACGTGCTCGAGCTCGAGGCGGGCTGCACGGGCTACCCCGAGCACGACCACACGAAGGACGGGCAGGAGGAGGTCTACGTGGTCCTCAGGGGCGGCGGCGTCCTCGAGCACGGAGGCGAGCGCGTCGAGCTGCGCGAGGGCACGCTCGTCCGCGTGGGTCCGGCGATCCGGCGCAAGCTGCAGCCGGGGCCGCAGGGGATGACCGTGCTCGCCCTCGGCGGCACGCCAGGGCAGGCCTACCCGAGCAAGTAGACGGGGCGACCGCCCGCTGAGGCCGCCGTCAGCCGCGGCGCCCTTGCTCGACGGGCTCTTCGCCGGTGCCGCCAGACCCGCCCGAGCACGTGGTACCATCGACCATGTCCCTCTTCGATGGATGGCCGGGGCAGCGGCCGCGGCGCCGGTCGGACGACTGGCAGTTCGAGCCGCCCTGTCCTGCGCCGGAAGGCGTCGCAGCGCGGATCGAACCCCTCTGCGACCTGCTCGCTGGTCCGATCCTGAGCCGGGCGGCGCGCGGTGGCGTCACCGCCGAGTGCGTCGCGACGCCCGAGCTGTTCCCGGGTGCGGCGCTGCATCTCTACGTGCTGCAGCGGTGGTACTGGCAGTACACCTGTGTGCCGCTCCTCCTCTTCGAGCAGGGGGGTGAGTGCTACCTGTATCTGCCCCGGCCGAGTCGGTCGGCGCAGGAGGTCTCGTCGCTGCCCGTGCTCCCCGGGTTCCACCTCGGCGATCCCGAGCTGGCGCAGCGCTGGCGAGGCGAGGGGAGGCCCGACCTCGATCTGGCGCCGCTGCTCCGCGCGGACCTGCGCGCCGCCCTCTCTTCCTCTGATGCCCGCTTCGCCGCGATGCTCGACGCGCTGGATCAGTTCGCGGTGCTGCCGCGGTGGAGCGGCAGCTACTCGAGCCGGGAGGTCCTCGTCGGTGACCCGGCGCGCGCCGCGCTCGGCGCGCTCCTCGCGCCGGGCAGGCGTCCGGTCTTGCCGGTGACCTTCTGTCGCGAGTCCTTCGATCGGCCGGGCGCCGGACCCTACCGCCAGCGGGCGGACGTCCTCGCCATGGGGGGCGCGCTGCTCCGGCGTCATGAGCGGCACGACGGCTCCACCGGGCACACCATCACGAGCCTGGTCACGGAGCTCGCGGTCACCGCGGCTGGCTGGTCGTACCGCTGGGAGGAGATCGGGTGCGAGACCGACGAGGGCATGGCGCTCTCGTGAGCCCTCGGCCGCCGTGGCGCTGGCTCCGGTCCGGCCGCACCGTGACAGAGCCTCGGCCGGGGGCGGGGCGCGTGGCCGGCGGTGAAGGTGCCGCTGCGCGCGCCCGCCATCTTCCGCTTTGTGCTCTGCCTGACCCTCGCTCCTTATTTCTGTCGGCTGGTCTGCGGTGCTTTCACCCGCCGAGCAGCGAGACGCGCTCCGGCGCGGATATTTTTTTCGTCTGTGCTACCGTGAAGTTATGGGGAGGCGCATCGCCAGACTGGCTCGCTTCAAGAGCCTCCTCGAGGTGGACCCTGACAGCCTCGAGTCCCTGCTGCCGCGGACGCGCGACGCGGGCGGCGAGGACGTGCCCGCCACCGTCCCCCAGGACGCCGCGGCCTGGGAGCGGCTGAGCCAGATCCTCAAGGGCGGCCTCGGCCGGCTCGCCGCGGCCGAGCTGCGGCTCCTCGCCATCGAGGAGATCGCCGAGATCTACGAGGAGCCGCTCGGCGACCCCGCGCGCGCCCTGCGCTGGTGGGGGCAGGTGCTGACCTCCCACCCGTTCGCCAGCGGCCGCGCCCTCGAGGAGCTCGAGCGCCTCGCGCGGGCGAGCGGGGAGTGGTCGCTGCTGAGCCAGGTCTACACCACCGCCCAGGCCCGGCTCGCGGACGAGGTGCGGCGGACCGTGCAGCTGCGCCTGGCCCGCGTCCTCGCGGAGGAGCTCGGCGAGATCGATCGCGCCGAGCGGACCCTGCGGACGCTCTGGGCGCGGGAGCAGGACCCGGGGGCGCTCCACGCGCTGCAGTCCGTCTACGAGCGCGCCGGGCGCAAGGAGCAGCTCGCGGCGCTGCTGCGCGAGCGGGCCAGCCGCGCCGCCAGCCCCGCCCAGCGCGTCGAGCACCTGCTCAGGCTCGCGTTCCTCTACCACGTCGAGCTCGGCGCCTCCGAGCTCGCGCTCGAGACCTACCGGGAGGTGCTCCGGCTCGACGGGCGGAACCGATCGGCCAGCGAGGCGCTCGAGCAGATCTACCTCGACGGGGAGCGCTGGTCCGACCTCAGCGCGCTCTACCAGGGGCTGGCCGAGGCGGCCGCCACCGCCGAGGAGGCCGCGCCCTACGTGGTGCGCATGGCCCGCATCTGCGATGACGTCGCGGTGGATCGGCCGCGCTCGCGTCAGCTTTGGCGGCTCCTCCGCGAGCTGCGCCCCGCCGACGCCGCGCTCCTCGAGGAGATGGCCGGCCGCTTCGAGGCGATGGACCGCTGGGACGAGCTCGCCGAGGTGCTGGAGCGCCAGGCGGCGCTGGCGAGCGGGGACGCGCGCCTGCCGCTCCTCGAGCGGCGCGGGCGCGTCCTCGGTGACCAGGTCGGCGACCGCGAGGGGGCCATCGAGTGCTGGCGCCAGGTGCTCGAGGCCGACCCCGAGAGCACGGTCGCGCTCCTCGCGCTGGGCGAGCTCTGCGGGCAGACGGGCGCCTTCGAGGACCTCGCCATCGCCCTCCGGCGGCTGGTCGAGCTCTCGGCCCGTGCTGGCCGCGAGCCGGTGTTCCTCA
>JAKLHH010000866.1 GCA_022710245.1 Myxococcota bacterium | reverse complement strand
TGACCTGCAGCGTGACGGGGCTCGGTCTGCCGCCGACGCTGGCCCCGCGCTCGAGCGGGAGCACGAGCGCGCCGTCCGCGCCGAGGCTGGGCCGCACGGGCCGGCCGTCGATCAGCATCGATCGGACGCTGGTCCGCGGGGGCACGCGCAGCGAGAGGCTGCGGCGCACGCGGTTGCGGAGGGTCAGGCGCAGCTCGGTCAGCGCCACGCCCTCGGCCGACAGCACGGTGAAGGCGCGGACGCGATCGACGCTCTCGTCGGCGGTCTGCTGCTCGGGGAGGCGCTGCGCGGTGAGCCGCAGGCTGCGCGCCGGATCGTGGTAGTGGTAGGCGAGCAGGATCGGGCTCACCGCGCTGCGCACCAGCTCGGGCGGGAGCTGGCGCACGTCGGCGCTCTGCAGCTCGGAGCGGAGCTGCTCCTCGAGGCGGAGCTTGCCCGGCACCTCGACGGCCAGCCAGCCGTGCTCGCGCTCGACGCCCAGGCAGCGAGGCAGCGGCACCTGCAGGCTCTCGACCGACGACGCCCTCCCGGAGGCGCCTCGATCGCGACGCAGCCGCAGCGAGAGCTCGAAGCTCCCGTGCATGGGGAGCGCCGTCTCGCCCTTGAGGATGACGTCGCTGGCGCGTTGCTCCAGCGTGTAGCGGAAGGCGCCGCTCCCCTCCGCGGAGAGGACGGTCACGCCGCGCGGCAGGAGCAGCCTGAACTCGCGCGCCCCGCCGTAGAGGATGGTGTAGCGGACCACCGTGAAGAGCTCGACGGCTCCCTCCTCGACGGAGAGCAGCCCGAGGGTCTCGGCGTAGAGGCGCGGCGGCGCGGCGGAGGACGCGGCGAGGTGCGGCAGCCCGACCAGCCGCAGGTGGGTGGTGGGTCTGAGCGCCGCGTCGAGACGCACGCTGCCTCGCTCGGGCGTCAGCGTCGAGGTGATGGCCCCCACGACCCGCGGCTCGCTCCGGGGCGGAAACGAGCAGGAGACCCGGGTCACCGTCGTGCGGGGCACGACGAGGTCGTACTCCGCCCCGCCCGCCGGGCCGCCGGGCGCGGCCAGCAGCTCGAGGCGCAGCGTCACCGCGCCGGTGCGCTGCGTGACCCAGACGTGGTAGCCGCGCCTGACCGTGGTCGGGATCGGCTTGCCGTCGGCGGTCGCGGCCCGCAGCGCGACGCCCCCGCCGGCGAGCGGCACGAGCTTCCAGGCGCCGGGGTGGCCGAGCGTCACCTGCAGCGTGGCCGAGAGCGCCAGTCCGCGCTGCAGGGCGCGGCCCTCGTAGCGGGCCGCGCCGAGGACCACCCTCGGCGCGCCCGGCGTGGGCGCGGGGCGCGCGGCAGCCTGGGCGAGGCCGCGGGCGCGCAGCAGGCGATACTCGTCGGCCGGCAGCTGGACGCTCCCTTCGCCTGGCTCCTCGTTCGCCGCGGGCGAGGCGGGCTCCGGCGCCGGGTCGCCGGCGAGGAGCGCCTCGAGGTCTCGGTCCGACCTGGCCGTGCTCGCGTCCTTGGCCGTGCTCGCGTCCTTGGCCGTGCTCGCCTCCTGCGGACGCTCGGCCTCGTCGTCGTCGTCGCCCTCGCTGTCCGCGCGCAGCTCGCCGGCGTCGAGGCCGAGGGCGAGGAGCACCGGCAGCAGGATCCAGCGGCGGTCAGGGCGTGGCCTGAGGAGCATCATCGACCTCCGGGAGCGAGGGTCCGGCGCTGTCGGGCCGCCGCGGCCAGAGCCGCCAGGTCCCGAGCGCGAGGAGCGTGGTCGTCGAGAGGAGCATCGGGTAGCTGAGCGGCAGCCAGCAGAGCAGCAGCGCGCCGACGGTGACGGCGAGCGTTCGCGGCCTCACCAGCCCCGTCGCGGTCCAGGGAGCCCGGAGCAGCACGCGCCAGCGGCCCGCGCCGCGACGGCGACGGCGGCGGTAGAGGTCGATCGCGAGCGCGAGCACTGCGCCCCACAGCATGCGCCGGTGGACACCCGGGACGAGGTGCCCGAGCCCGAGCAGCAGCACCACCCCGACGCCGCAGCCGAGCCGCGCCCACCAGCGCCCGCCGCGCAGCAGGAGCAGGACGAGGACCCCGGCGACGAGCAGCGCTCCCCAGCGCGCCGCGGCGACGACGGATCGACGGGCGTAGACCGCCTCGATCGTCAGCGGCTCGTGCGCGGCGAGGATCCGCCGGAAGCGGTAGCGCTCGCCGATCAGGGGGAAGCTGGCCGGGAGCGCCTCCTTCTCACCCCGGCTCCTGGCCTCGTCCTCGAAGATGCGCTTCCGCTGGGCGAGGATGCTGCGGTACTCGCCGGCCCAGGCGCGCCGCCCGGAGAGCGCCTCCCGAAGGTACTGCCAGGCCCGTCGCAGCGGGTCATCGCGGTGGAGCGTGAGCTGGGTGAGGTTCCCGGTGAAGCGCAGCGGCGCGACGGAGGTCGGCAGGTAGACGTGCCAGTGGACGCGCATCACGTCCACGTCCAGCTCCGGGAGCTCGAACCGCGCGCGCCCGAGGAGACCCGGCGCGCTCCGGGCGCGGTGGTAGGAGAGCTCGAGGACGAAGCTGCTCTCCTCGATGGTGACCTCGCGCGCGCTGGGGATGACGAGCCGGAGGCCCGGCCGGAGATCCCGCTCGCTGCGCAGCAGCCTGCTGTTCGCCCGCAGGATGAGGGGCCAGCGCGCGGGATCCGAGTAGTAGTGGTGGGCGATCTCGCCGAGCGTCTCGCCTGCCTCGACGCGGTGCAGGCGGCCGGCGTCGGGGTCCACGCGCTCGCTCTGGCGGAGCGGAAAGAGGAGCTGGAGCGGCGCCGCGCCCCCGCGATCGACCCGCGCCGGGCGGACCGGCTGGCCGTCGAGCAGCGCCTGCGTCAGCGTGGCCCCCGGCGGCAGGTGCACCGCCAGGTACTGCCGCGTGTTGTTGCGGAGGTTGAGCCGCAGCTTGGTCTGCTCGCCGCCGCCCTCGAGGAGGACGGTGGCCGCGTGCAGCTCGTCGATGATCGTGGTGGTGAGCGACACCTGCTGGCGCCGGGTGACGGTCAAGGTGAGGTTCGGCTCGCCCTGGAAGGCGAAGGCCGCCACCAGGGGGCTGCGTGTCAGGTCACCCAGCTCGGCGGGCAGGTCGCGGAGGTCGAGCCCTCGCGCGTCGCGAGCCCGGGCGCGGACCTCCAGCCCGGCCGGTGCCTGGATCGCGGCGACGCCCGCGTAGGACACGCCGGCCAGGGGCAGGATCATGGGGGCCGCGATCGGGCGCGAGGCGGCGCCGGGCAGCTGGTAGCGCACCGTGATGCGCACGTTGCCACGCACCAGCCGGCGGAGGAGCACGGCGAGCCTCTCCTGGCCCACCGCTCGCCACTCGAGCACGGCGTCCCCGGTGACCGCCAGCGGCTCGGCCGCCGGCGGGAGCCGCAGCTCCACGCGGTCGAGCTCGCCGTCGCTGACCGTGAGGTCGAGGACCGCGAGCCCGCGCACCAGCGCCTCGTCCACCGTGAGCAGCGTGACGCCGCGCGCCTGAAGCCGCGCCGCGCGGTCGGTCCGGTGCGTCACCCGGCGCGCCCAGGTGAGCTCCAGCTCGCCCGAGGCGTCGAGGCACCCCTGCAGCAGCGTGCTGCCCGCGCGGGCGTCAGGTCCTCGCGTCCCTGCGGGGCGCTCCGGGAGGAGGCCGCCGGCGCTCACCGCGGTGAGCACGCCATGGGTCAGCGTGGCGTCGATCTCCGGCTCGGGCACCACGATCGAGAGTCGGGTCGCGCCGCCGGGCGCGAGCCTGAGCTGCAGCCGGCGCGCGAAGTGATCCTGCGACTCCCCGACGAGGAGCTGCAGCGTCAACTGGTGCGGCCCTGGCCGGTCCACCCCCACCACCAGCATGCCGCCCTCACGCGTGAGCGCGGCCGACCCGCGGTCCAGCGTGGCGTCGCTGACCAGCGCGGCGTCGCTGACCACCGGCACCTTCACGTGCCCGGCGGCGAGGACCTCGAAGCGGACCACCAGCGTGGCTCGCAGCAGCCCCTGCGCGAAGCTCCCGTCGAGGGAGCGGGAGAGGGTCACCACCGCGGCGGGGGGCGCGGGCGGCGCGGGGCGCGACTCGAGGCGCTCGAGGAGGGCCTCCCAGCGCTTGAGCGGCACGGTGACCTGACCCCGGGAAGGCGCTGACCACGCGGACCCGGACGCGCCGAGGGCACAGACGATCGCGGTGATGATGGACGTCGCACGGTCATGGGGCATGGCGTCTCCGCTCGGTCGTCGTGAGCGCGCCCGGGAGAGCAAGCCTCGTGCCCGCGCGCGTGGCGAGGCAAGTCGAGGCCTTGCTGTCTCGCTGTGTCTCGAGCGCCACGCGCGCGTGGAACG
>JAKLHH010000865.1 GCA_022710245.1 Myxococcota bacterium | reverse complement strand
GTGGCCCGACTACGTCGACTCGAAGCGCGAGCTGCGCAAGCTGAAGAAGCGGCTCGGCGTGGGGCCCGAGGACGCGGTGGTGCTGGTCTGGGGCGCGCTCGAGGACACGCTCACCGCCGCCGAGGAGATCCGGCTCCGCTACGTCGACGCGCTGGACGGCGTGCCGAACGAGACGCGGCAGCCCTTCCCCGACGGGAGCACCGACTTCGAGCGCATCCTCCCGGGGCCCGACCGCATGTACCCCGACACCGACAGCCCGCCCGTCAGGATGACGCGCGAGCGCGTGGCGAGGCTGCAGGCCGCGCTGGCGCCGGCGCCCTGGGTGCGCGAGGAGCGGTACGCCGCGGCGAAGGTGCCGACGCGGACCATCCACTTCCTCATCCGGCGCGGCGGCGCGGCGCTGGTCGACCGGGTCGTCGCCGAGGCGGGCGCCGACCTGCGCCAGGCCTGCCACTTCTTCGGCGAGAGGTGCAAGGGGCTGCGGCGCGCGGGCATGCCCGTCGACCGCCTGACGACCGAGCGCTGGTGCGAGCTCTTCCGTGCGCTGAAGGAGCGGCCGGTCCTCTGGCAGGCGCTCAAGCCGCTCCTCGCCCAGCTCTGCGCCGACCCCGAGCGCAGCGTCGGCCGCGTGCTCGAGGAGACCGGGCTGGGCGCCGCTCCGGCCGGCTGGGAGGGGCTGGTCGCCGACGCGGTGGCCAGCGTCTGGCTCGATCACCCGGACGGGACCAGCGAGCAGCAGCAGCGCTTCCTGATGGGCCTGACGATGGCGAAGCTGCGCGGGCGGGTGCCGGCGGCGACGGTCGCGGCGGAGCTGAAGCGCCGGGCGGGGGCGCCCCGCGCGCGCAAGGATCGGGCGAAGGCGCTGCAGCCGGCCTGAGTGGTGACGGAGCGGCGCCGCGCGGGCCTGACGCCGCGCGAAGCTGCCGCGACCAAGGATTCTGGTGCTCTGCCGCCGACCGGGCGGCAACCGCAACAGCGAAGCGAGACGACGATGTCTGCAAATGATCCGCTGAAGGGCTACAAGGGCCTCGCCAGGGGCAAGCTCGCCGAGTGGGGCGTCCGCGTCTGGAGCGACGTGCGCGTCACCAACGACCAGGGCTCGGTCTTCGAGGGGGTGATCCTCCCGCGCAGCGAGACCTTCGACGACCTGCACCTCGTCATCAAGATGAAGAACGGCTACAACATCGGCGTCCACGTCGATCGCGTGAAGTCGATCGAGGAGCTCGGCTACAAGGAGGCCTTCTACAAGATCCCGGAGAAGGAGTTCCCGCGCCAGGCCAACCTGCCCGCGGTGACGCTCCTCGGGACGGGCGGCACCATCGCCTCGCGCCTCGACTACCGCACCGGCGCCGTGATCCCGGCCTTCACGCCGGGGGAGCTCTACGGCGCGGTGCCGGAGCTCGCCGACATCTGCAACCTGACCACCAAGAAGCTCTTCGGCGTCTTCTCCGAGAACATGGCGAAGGAGCAGTACATCGCGCTCGCCCAGGCGATCGGGGAGGAGATCGAGCGCGGCGTCGACGGGATCGTCATCGGCCACGGCACCGACACGATGGGCCACACGGCGGCGATCCTCTCCTTCATGGTGCAGCAGAGCCCGGTGCCGATCGTCATCGTCGGCAGCCAGCGCAGCTCGGACCGGCCCAGCTCCGACGCGGCGCTGAACCTGATCCACGCCGTGCGCGCGGCGGCCTACGGCGAGATCGCCGAGGTGCAGATCTGCATGTTCGGCCCCACCTCGGACCGCTACGGCCTGCTCCACCGCGGCACCCGCTGCCGCAAGATGCACAGCTCCTACCGCAGCACCTTCCGCACCATCGGCGACGTGCCGCTCTGCATCGTCAGCCGGGAGAAGTTCGAGCCCCTGACCCCGGACTTCCTGCCGCGCGACCGCGCGCGCAAGGTGAAGATCGACACGGCGTTCAACGACCGCGTCACCATCCTCTACTACTACCCCGGGATGCACCCGGACCTGGTCGACGCGCTCGTCGAGAAGGGCTACCGCGGCATCGTCATCGCCGGCACCGGCCTCGGCCACGTGAACAAGCCGCTCTACCCGGCGCTCAAGCGCGCGGTCGCCGCGGGGGTGCACGTCGTGATGACCGTGCAGACGCTCTGGGGCTACGCGCAGATGTACGTCTACGACACCGGCCGCGACCTCCTCGACCTCGGGGTGGTGCCGCTCGACAACATGCTGCCGGAGACGGCGTTCATGAAGCTCTGCTGGGTCCTCGGCCACACCGACGACCACGGCGAGGTGATGCGGATGATGCGCGAGCCGGTGAGCCACGAGATCACCGAGCGCGAGCCCCACAACGGCTACCTGATCCTGCAGGGCGGGCTCCCCGAGACGGAGGAGTTCATCACCTCGCACTGGAAGTAGCTCGGCGCCGAAGTAGAGCGGCGCCGAGGTCGCGCGGCGCCGAGGTCGCGCGGCGCCCAGGAGGAGAGACCATGCGTCACGAGCTGGTCGTGCAGCTGCCGATCACGGGTCCCTGGGGCACGGACGCCGAGCTCCAGCTCCGTCACCGCCTGGAGGAGGAGCTGCAGGAGGCGCTGGGGGAGCTCGGCGTGGTCGACGGCGGCGACATCGGCAGCGGCAACGTGAACATCTTCATCGTCGAGATCCCGGACGCCGCGCCCGCGCTCGAGCGCGTGAAGGCGGTGCTCGCGCGGCACGCGGTCCTCGACCGGGCCATCATCCAGCGCACCACCTACCAGTCGGAGGAGGACGACGAGCCCTCGGACGAGGCGGTGGTCTGGCCCGAGGGCTTCACGGGCACCTTCAGCCTGTTCTGATCGCCCGGCCACGCCCGCCGCCGTCGAGGAGCGGCGGCGGGCCGTCGCCGCCGTCCGGTGCGCCGGACGAGCCGGACCGGCCACCGGACGCGACTCTGTCCGCGCATCGCGGGAGTCGCAGAACCTCGGTCGTCTCGGCGCTGGCTCGCGGCGTGCAACGCTCGACCGCCGTGGCCGACCACGTCGACATAGCGCTGCGCAGCCTCGCGACGCGCCACCTCACGCGGTTGCTGCCCGGGCTGCTCGCGGGCCGGCGCGTCGAGGACCTCCGGGTCGAGCGCGCCGAGCTGCCGCAGTTGATCGAGCGTCGCGCCGATGACGTCGTTCGGGCTCGCGTCGACGGCGTCGATACCATCCTCCACACAGAGTTCCAGCAGCGCCACTACCGTGGGCTGCCGCTGCAGGCGCTCGTCTACAGCGCGCTGCTGCGTCAGAGACATGACCCGACGCCGGTGCTCACGCTGATCGTGTACCTGATGCCGAGGCCGCCGCGCCGTGCGATCCCGCGAGGGATCGAGCCGACCGCGTCGAACCCGCAGCTCACGTTCCGCTACGAGGTCTTCTGCCCCTGGGAGCGCGCGATCGGGCTCGAAGAGGTGGCACGCTGTCCGGCGCTCGCGCCGCTCGCCGTCCTGACCCCGGCGATCACCGCCAGCGATCTGGGCCGGCTGGCAGACGCCGTGGAGCGGAGCGCGCTCGATCGTGAGGAGGCGGGCGATCTGCTCGCGGTCACCTACCTGGTCGGCGGCTGTCGGTTCGGCGCGAGCGTGCTACAGTCACTGAAGAGGAGCGGCGCGATGGAGCACTCGACAACCTATCAGCTCGTCTTGAAAGAGGGCGAGGCGCGCGGCCGGGCCGAGGGCGAGGCGCGCGGCCGGGCCGAGGGCGAGGCGCGTGGCCGGGCCGAGGGCGAGGCGGGCGCGCTGAGGCGATCGATCACCGCCCTCGTCCGGACCCGGCTGGGAGTGGTCCCCTCCCGGCTCGGCCGGAGGCTCGAGCAGCTCGACGCAGCGGCCCTGGACCGGCTCTTCGCGCGCCTCCTCGAGGCGGTCAGCCCCACAGCGCTGCGCAAGCTCCTTCCGCGCTGATCACGCAGCTCCCGCCTGCGAGCCAGGTCGAAGCGCCGAGTCGAAGCGCCGAGTCGAAGAGCGAGGTCGTGGCGCACGAGCTTGTTGGCCACGCGTGAGTCGGCCAGAGCGGCCGGCCGCGACCGCGGGGCGTGTGATCGGCGTCCGCGAGGGCGCGACGGGGATGTACCGCCTCACCAGCGGTCTGACCTTCCACGAGTCGGAGGTGGTCCGGACGTCGGCGGAGCGCCTGCCCCGCGAGCAGCAAGCCTACCTCGTGGGCCCGGACGCGAGGCTGAGCGCCCCCTGCGGCTCCGGCGACCGAGGGCATCGGCAGCTCGACCCACGCGATGGCGAGCACGAAGGTGCCCTGCGCGTTCCGGGAGTGGACTGGCTTCGACGCGGACTGCGGGTGGGGTGGTGGCGG
>JAKLHH010000864.1 GCA_022710245.1 Myxococcota bacterium | reverse complement strand
GACGCTCCGAGGAGGGTGGGAGGTCTCCGAGCATCAGCGGAAGTCCTCCGCGCGCAGGCCGTGCGCCTCCAGCCGCCGGTAGAGGTGAGCGCGCGAGAGGCCGAGCTCGGCCGCCGCGCGGGTCACGCGGCCGTGGTGCCGGGCGAGCGCGCGCCGCAGGCTGTCCCGCTCGCTCTCCGCGCCCGTCGCCTCCAGAGTGGGCGGCAGGTGCTGCGGCAGGAGCTGGTCGGCGCGCCGCAGCCGGACCTCGAGTAGCGCCTGCCGCAGGACCTGCTGGAGCTCGCGCACGTTGCCCGGCCAGCGCGCGAGGAGGAGCCGCTCGAGGAAGAGCGCTGTCAGCCGCGGTCGGGGGGCGGCGCGCTCGAGCTGCGCGAGGGTGAGGAGCAGGATGTCCTCGCGTCGCTCCCGCAGCGGCGGCATCTCGATGGTGGCCCCGCAGAGGCGGAAGTAGAGGTCCTCGCGGAAGGTGCGCGCCGCCACCGCCTCCTTGAGCTCGCGGTTGGTGGCCGCCACGATGCGCACGTCCACGCGCACCGGCTGGCCCCCGAGCGGCCGCGCCTCCCGCAGCTCCACCACGCGCAGGAGCTTCGCCTGCAGCGGCAACGGCAGCTCCCCGATCTCGTCGAGGAAGAGTGTCCCGCCATCCGCAGCCTGCAGCAGGCCTGGCCGATCCGCGGCGGCGCCGGTGTAGGCGCCCTTGCGAGCGCCGAAGAGCTCCGCCTCGAAGAGGTCGGCGGGCACCGCCGCGCAGTTGACCGGGACGAACGCTCCGCTGCGGCCGCTGGCGTCATGCAGCGCCCGCGCCGCCAGCTCCTTGCCGGTGCCGCTCTCGCCGGTGATCAGCACTTCGAGCTCGTGCTCCTGCCCCACCGCCGCGATACGGCGCGCGATCGCCTCGATGGTCGGCCCGCCGAGGAGCGGACCCGCGAGCCCGCGCTGTCGCCACCCTCGGTAGGCCCGCGCGTCGCACACCCGCAGCAGCAGGGTGGTCCCGCAGCGGATCAGATCTCCGCTGCCGAGCTCCGCCTCGTCCTCCAGCCTGACCCCGTTCAGGAAGGTGCCGTTGCGGCTCCCCTCGTCACGGATCCGAGCGCCGCCGGCGTGCCAGACCACCGTCGCGTGGTGCCGCGACATGGCGTCGTCGTCGACGAAGAGGCTGCGGTCGGGCTCCCGGCCGATGGTGGTCGGGCTGTGCGCCGGGCAGGCATCGCCGTTCGCTTCTGCTTCCGAGAACAGCAGGAGCAGCCCCGGTCGCTCCTCGGGTTCCTGGACCTCGACGCCCGCCACTCGCTCGCGGAGCGTTCTTGTCCGGCCTGCTGTCATCCGGCCCTCCCTCGGAGTACCTGCCACCGGCCCGGACTATGTGACAACCTGCCCGACCGATGCAAGATGCCACGGTCGCTGTCTCGGACTGTCCGGACAGCCTGTCCCCGAGGAGACAGCCCTCACCTCGTTCGAGCTCAGGACATCCATCGGTTACAGCCAGTTACGTTCGACGACCGCTGGCCCGTCGCTTGCTGAAGCGTCGGGCATGACCACTCGAACCTGGCTCGCCATCTCTCTCGCAGCGACGGTTGCTCTCCCGCTCCTTGGCGCCCTCGCCTCCAGCCTCGGCGGGGCCCCCGCGAGGCCCGGTGGCATGGGCGCGGCCGCCGGCACCACCCTCGCTCTGACGTTGATCCTCATCTTCGGAGTCGTACCCTGGCTCGTCGCCCGGCATCTCCGGCAGCTCGGGCAACCCGCCAGCGCGTGGGTCATCTTCAGCCTCTTCTTTCCCGTCGTGGTGCCGCTGGTCGTGCTCGCCGCGGGCTCGACCGAGGTCGTGCACGCCAGCACCACGGAGGCGGGCGCTCCGGCCCTCGTGCTCGAGCTCGACGGCCGGCCCGCCAGCGCGTACGGCCTCGGGCCCGCGCGCGCCCACTACCCGCTCGACCGCGCCCGCGCTGGCCTGCGCCGCGGCCTCCTCGCCGTGGTCGCGGGGTTGGTGACGCTCCCTCTGGCCGCCGGGCTGGCCGCCCCCCTGGGCGCGGTCGGGGTCGCGCTCGGACTGCTCGCGGTCGGCGGGCTGGTCGCGCTGATCCTGCTCATCCGGCGCGACCCGCGGGCGCAGGTGGTGGTCGCCGACGAGGGGCTGCTCCTCTCGCGGCGAGGCGCCACCGAGGCGTTCCGCTGGGAGCAGATCGAGGCCGTCTGGCAGGACCTCCGCGACCAGTACGTGAACGGGATCCAGACTGTGGCGCGGCGCTGCTACACGCTCACGCTGCGCGACGGCGGCCAGCGAGTCCTCGACGAGCGCTACCTGAACGTGGTCGAGCTCGGCACTACCCTGCAGGTGGCGGTGGCGCGCCACCAGCTCCCGAGGATGGAGGCGGTCCTCGACGCAGGCGAGCGCGTCGCCTGCGGTGACGTGAGCCTCCTCCCGCAGGGGATCGCGGTGCGCAAGGCGCAGCTCGCCTGGGCCGAGGTCGGCGCCGTCACCGTCGACCGCGGCTACCTGGTCATCACGCGACGCTGCGGCGGGCTCGGCGGCGCGGTAGCGAAGTCGCTCGAGTCGGTGGCTGCCTTCGTCACCAGCATCGTCGGGACAGCGCAGCCGCGCTCCAGACGCGGCGGCGAGGTGATCTGGCAGAAGGTGCCCGCCGCGCGAGTCTGCAACCTCTACGCGGTCATCGCGCTCGCCGAGGCGCGGGCCGAGGGGGCGGCTGCCCCGTCGCTGACCGCGGCGCCGCTCCGGCTGCAGCACTCCTCGCTCGGCGGATGACACGGAGACGACGATGACCATCACCGCTCGCAGGCACGCGCTCGCGCTCACGCTCACGCTGCTCACGCTGCCCCTGACCGCGGCCTCCCCGGCTGCCGCCGACGAGCGCCCGCCCCGGCTGGCGCTTGGCCTCAACCTGGGGCAGACGGCCATCTACGGCGTCGCCTCCTCCTTCTTCGAGAGCTCGCTCTTCCTCCCGGTCCCCATCGAGGGACACTTCCGCCTCGGTCAGCGCTGGGGGCTCTGCGGCACGGTCCAGTACCTCTATCACAAGGACGGGGGTCTGCACGTGAACGGGCTCAGCGTCGGGCTGGGGCCGCGCCTCACGCTCTTCGGGGACGGGCTGCGCGGGCTCTACGCCACGCTCAAGGTTGGCATCAGCTTCCGCAAGGGGCAGGACGCCCTCGACGAGAGCTACTACCGCGTCGGGCTGCAGCTGCAGCCGGAGCTCGGCTGGTCGTTCGCCTGGGGGCGCCCGGGGTTCTTCGTCGCCGTCGGCGTGGGCCTGCAGTCGGAGGTGACGCTCACGGAGTCGAGCCACCCGCAGTGGATGTGGAACGGCCTCGGCGCGATGATCAACTACTACCTCCCGCTGGTGAACCTCACCGCGGGTTTCGACCTCTGAGCTGTCGGAGCCCCGTTCTCGTGGCGAGCGTTACTTGCTATAGCTCGCGCGGAGGCACAGGAAAGGAGTGGACGGTGCGAATCGATCTCGGGCTAGTGCTGGTGCTGGTGGTCTCCTCAGGCTGCGGAGTGGTGACACGTCAGGGGGCGCCCGACGCGTCACGGGACCGTGGCCTCGACCGCGCGGCCGACGGCGTGCGCGCTGACGCGAGCCGCGAGGCGACGGCGAGGGCCGACGCCGCGGCGGACCTGCTGATCAAGGCCGACGCGCACGGCAAGGGCGACGCGCCAAAGGCAGGCGACCTGGCAGGCGACCTGGCCAAGGTCGACCTCGTCGCCTCGCCCGACGGCCCGGTCACGCCCGCCTGCATGAAGGGGAAGATCTGCTCGGCGGACAGCTGGTGCTGGGAGCACCCCCTGCCGCAGGGCAACTACCTGACCGGCGTCTGGGCCGCGAGCCCGGTCGACGTCTTCGCGGTCGGTGAGAGCGGCCTCATCCTGCACCACGACGGCGCTGGCTGGACGAACATGCCGTCGCCGGCGATCTCGCCGCCGAAGCGGCTGCAGGCGGTCTGGGGAGCCTCGCCCAAGGATGTCTACGCCGTCGGTGGCGGTCCCCAGGGGATCTTCCACTACGATGGCAAGGTCTGGAGCACCGTGAGCGCACCGGCGGTGACCGTGCTCTTCTCCGTCTGGGGGAGCGGCCCCAATGACGTCTACGCGACCGGCTCGGGCGGCGCGCTCCTGCACTGGGACGGCGCCACCTGGAGCGCGGTGAAGCTGCCGGCGGCGGTGACCGGGAACCTCGGCGCGGTCTGGGGGAGCGGACCGCAGGATGTCTTCGTGGTGGGCGCGGGAGGGCTGGTGCTCCACTACAATGGCACCGGCTGGTCGACGATGACCTCCGGCA
>JAKLHH010000863.1 GCA_022710245.1 Myxococcota bacterium | reverse complement strand
GCCGCGCAGCACGAGGCGCTCGAGGGTCTCGGGCAGCTCGACCGCGACGCAGTCGGGGCGCACGCCCTCCACCGCCTGGCGCACCGCGACGGCGAGCTCGAGCCGGCCGTGGAGGACCGGCACGACGATCAGCTGGCCGCGCGCCATCGGCGCCGCCCTAGTCCTTCTTCCTCGGCGCGCGCCGCGGCGGCTCCACGTAGCGGAGCGCCTCGGCCCCGAGGATCATCACGATCGCCTCGGAGATCGCCGCCGGCAGCTCGGGCACCGGCCGCTTGCTCTGCTCGGCCTGGGCGCGCGTCTTCAGCGCGTAGCGCGCGATGTTGATGCCGTCCCGCACCGTGTAGCGCTCGTCGGCGCCGTGCGCGGCCTGCAGGAACCCCACCACGTAGTCGAGGACCTGCTCGCTGGCGAAGGGGAGCACGCGGCGGAGGATCAGCTTCTCCTCCTCGGCCTCGGGGAAGTCGATCAGGATCTGCGGCTGCAGGCGCGAGTGGATGTACTCGGGGAGGTCGAAGGTGGAGGCGTCCTGGTTCATCGTCGCCACCAGGCGGAAGTCGCGGTGGGCCTGGACGCGGATACCGGCGACCAGCGACTCCACGTAGCGGCGCTGGTCGAGGAGCGGCGCCAGCGAGGCCCACGACTTCTCGCTCATCCGGTTGCCCTCGTCGAGCACGCAGACGCCGCCGCGGATCATCGCGGTCACCACCGGCGAGGCAACGTAGCGGAGCTTGCTGTCGTCGCCGATGACCGGGGTGACGATGAGGTCCTCGGGGCGCGTGTCCATGGTGGCCTGCATCAGGTAGACGTCCCGGCCCAGCGAGTGGGCGACCGCGTAGGCGAGGGTCGTCTTGCCCACGCCCGGCTTGCCGGTCAGGCGCGGCGTCAGCGGCGCGTCCTCGTCGGCGAGGACCAGCCACGCCGCCTGCAGCTGCAGGCGCAGCTCCTCGCGCCCCACCCACTCGATGGGGAGCTCGACCGGGTGCGCGAGCTGCAGCGTCACGCCGTCGATGGTGTGTGTCTTGCTCATCCGAGGACCTCCAGGAAAGCAGCGACGCGGGCCAGGGTGCGGGCGGCGTCGTGGTGGCGGGCATCGACCATGTCCGACTCGAGGAGCAGGCCGGGGCGGCCGCTCATCCGCGAGAGCTCCCGCTGCACCACCAGCTGGCCGAGGGAGTAGGTCTTGCAGCTCCGGTTCGAGTGGAGCACGAAGCCGTCGAGCTCGAAGCGACGCATCATCCCCGCCATGATCTCGAGCCGCTCGGCGAGGGGCTTGTTGAGGAAGATCTCCGAGTAGACGCGCGCCACCGCCCGCGCCGGCAGGGTCCCGTCCTCGACGGACAGCGTGCCGGTCCAGGCGCTGGTGTAGGTGTCGACCGGGAAGCTGACGCCGGCCCCGGCGAAGGCGCGGGCCAGGCCGGTGAGGTCGTGCCAGATGGCGATGCCGTCCCAGAGCAGCCGGCGCCGCTCGCCCGGCACCGCGCCCTCGCCGCGCGCCACGCGGCCCGCCACCTCGCGGCGGAGCGCGCGGTAGAAGCGGACCGCGGCGCGCGTGCCGCGGAGCGCGACGATCGGCGCCATGGCCAGGAAGCGATCGACGCTGGAGAGCGGCGCGGGGCGCGCCTGGCAGAGCTCGAGGCACTCGTTCCAGAGGCGCACCGCCTCGGTCGAGCGCTCGGCGACGCCGCGCAGGCGCCGCTCGTGGAGGCGGCGGCCGCTGACCCGCTCGAGGAGCTCGATCAGCTCGCCGACCTGGCGGGTCGCGTAGTCGAGGAGGTGCGCTGGCCGCTGCCCCTCCCCCGCCGCGAAGGGCGTGTCGAAGACGAAGAGCGGAGCGCCGAGACGGTCGGCGAGGTGCTCCCACCACTTGGTGATGGTGCCGCAGATGTTGTTGGAGACGATCAGCAGGTCGGGCCGCGGCAGGCCGCCGAAGGGCGCTCCTGTTGTGGGTCGCGGCAGCTCCCCGCCACCGCCCGACGTGCGGGGCGCCGCTCCTGTTGTGGGTCGCGGCAGCTCCCCGCCACCGCCCGACGTGCGGGGCGCCGCTCCGAGGAGCGAGCCCAGGTGCTCGCGCGCGTAGCCACAGAGGTCCGGCGAGTAGCCGGCCGCCTCGGCGCGCTCGCAGAGCGGGACCCCGAGCTTGCGCGCGCCGCAGAGCGCCGCGTAGTTCTCCGGGTACTGCGGGAGCACGCCGAGCGCGAGCGGCAGCTCGACTGGCGCGCCGCTGGAGAGCCAGGCGACCTTGACCCCGAGGCGCGGGGCGAGGCGGCCCCAGCCGTGCGCGAGCGCGAGGAGGCGCTTGAGCCGGGCGGTGCTCTCGAGCTTCCGGTAGTGCTGCGCCTGCGTCCGTCCCATCACTCCACCTCGAGCCGCTCGAGGAAGGCCTGCAGCCGGGTCGCCGCGCTGCCCGCGATGGGCTGGTGCGGGTCGAGCTCGAGCGCGAGGTGCGGCAGGCCCGCGCGCCCGAGCGCCTCGGCGATCAGCACGGCGTCGAAGGCGTGGGGCTCGCAGCCGCGCAGCGCCACCAGGATCACCCCCGCGGCGCCGCGCTCCCTCGCCTGCTCGACGAGGGCAGCGGCGCGGCGCGGGCCGCTCCCCGGGGTCGCCGCGCAGGGCGAGCGCCGGAGCTGGCGTTCGGCGAGCTCGCGCAGGCCGCCCTGCGGGTCGAGGTCGACCTCGGGCTCGAGGGAGCGGCCGAGAGCGCAGGTCTCGTCGAGGACGCAGAGGGCGCCCTGCCCGTCGAGCCACTCGAGGAGGCCGCTCCCGTCGAGGAGCCCGCCGGCGACGAGGAGGCGCAGCCGGTCATCTCGCCCGCCCTCCGCCGCGTGGGGGGCGCGCGCCTCGAGCGCGGCGGCGGTCGATTCGAACGCGGCGGTGGCCGACTCGAGCGGCGCCGCCGAGGCCTCCCAGCCTAGCGCGCTGGCGCCGCGGTGGGCCGCCTCGACGACCGCGTAGGGGACCGCGCCCCGGCCGGCGAGCGCCTGCAGGCGGCGCAGCCCGGCCCGCACACGGTTCGCCAGGCGCGCGCTCGCCTCGAGCGCCGCGGGCTCCAGGCGCCGCCCGGCGATCCCCTCCAGCCAGCGCACCCACCCGGCGAGCTCGGCCTCGAGGAGCTCCCGCGCCGCGCTCCCCTCGAGGCGCGCGGGGAGGCGCAGGAGGTGCAGCTCCGTCGGCCGCGCGCCCGCGCGACGCCAGAGCTCGGGCAGGCCGCGGATCGAGTCGCAGGTGTTGCCCGCGAGGGTGAGCCCGACGAGGCCCGCGAGCGCGCCGCTCAGCCCCTGGTCGAGGAGCGACTGCAGCCAGCTGCAGCAGAAGCCCTGCAGCACCGCGCTGGCGCGCAGCGGCGGGTCGGGCCGCAGGATCAGCCGCCAGGGACGCAGCCCGAGCGCGTGGGGGAGCTCCTCGGGGAGGCTCGCGCACTGCAGCCCGAGGATCCGCTCCCCGCCGGCCGTCGCCCGCTGGACGGCTCCCCAGGGATCCGCGGCGGCCTCGAGCAGCGGCTCGAGCTCAGGGGGCGTGGACCCGCCGGGGAGGTGCAGCATGCCTCTTGAGTGTCAGAGTTGCCGCGCGCAGTCAAGCAGCGCTCCCCGCGGATCCCCGCGAAACTGGCGCGATCGATCCCGGTCTGGTATGAGGGGACATGGATCGGAAGGAGCAGTCCGAGCTCCTCAGCCAGCTTCGCCGCGACGCCGAGCGGATCGCGGAGGCCTTCGGGCTCACCTATCGCGGCATCGACGCCGAGCACCCACGCGTCAAGTCGCGCTACGGCGCCTGCTACTCCGACGGGCTGATCACGATCCGCCTCCGCCACGCGACGACCGGTCAGCCGCTCAAGTACTCGAGCCTGATCGACACGCTCTGCCACGAGCTCGCGCACCTCCGGCACTTCAACCACGGGCCCGAGTTCAAGACCTTCTTCTTTCGCCTGCTCGCCTGGGCGCGCCGCGAGGGGATCTACCAGCCCGGCCCGCGCGCCGGGCGGACCTCGATCGGCGAGTTCCTGCCGCCGCCCGAGGAGCTGGCCGCCGCGCTCGATCCGCCGAGGCGGAACGGCGTGGCGGTCTTCCCGCGGCCCGAGGCCAGCGAGTCGGCCACTCCCGAGCCGGAGCTGCTCCCCTGGGAGCGCTGGGCCGCGGTGATGGGACCGCCTCCAGGGCGAGGTCGCCGCACGGGCGCGCGACGGGGCAGCGCTGCTGGCGCAGCGAAGCCGCCGCCGCCGTCGCCGCCATCGCCGCCGTCGCCGCCATCGCCGCCATCGCCGCCATCGCCGCCATCGCGGGCATCGCTGCCATCGCGGG
>JAKLHH010000862.1 GCA_022710245.1 Myxococcota bacterium | reverse complement strand
GCGACCAGAGGTTGGGGGTCGCGGCGATAGCGCTCGAGTCGAGCCAGACGCTCTGGCGTCCAACCGCCCAGCCGCCCGGCCGCGGCCACGAGCGCCGCGAGGGCCAGGCGGCGAAGCCTCGCGTCGGCAGCGTCGGCGAGCACCAGCTCGAGAGTCTCGAGCTCGGCGATGTCGGGCCGCGTGACGGTCATCAGAGCCCCCACGACGTAGCTGACGCCGTCGGGATGGAGCGCGGCGCATTGCGCGGTGAGACGCTCGCCGAGCTCCGGCCAGGGGAGGAGTGGCAGGGCCAGCCGAAGCCACAGCAACGCGAGGAGCGGATCGGACTCGAGCACGCCGAGGAGGCTCCGGGCCGGCGCGTCGAGCTGCCGTCGACGAGGACCCAGGAGCTCCAAGAGCCCATCCACAGCACGAACCATGGCGCGACGCGCTGGCAGCAGTCGTGAGAGCTCGGCGCCGAGGAGGCCCGCCTGGTCGGAGCGGCAGACGGCGAAGAGCGCTCGCCCGGCGCGGGTTCCGTCATCGGGATAGCGGGAGGTGAGGAGCCGCAGCAGGCATCGCAACAGGCTGTCGCCTGGATCCTGAAATGGCCGCGTGAGCAGGCGATCGAGCGCGGCTCCGCGCACCGTCGGGGCGGGGTGCTCGAGGAGGCGCACGAACAGTCCAGCCAGGCGGAAGAAGGCGTCCGTCGAGAGTCCCTCGTCGGGCACCGACGCTAGACTCGAGGCAGTGGCCGGATCCGGGTGCTGCGCGGCAGCCTCGAGTACGCCCCAGGCCTGCGGTCGTCCCAGGTGGCCCCAGAGCGCGCGTAGCAGAGCGACTCGCACGTCTCGATGGAGCTCGGGGGTGTCGAAGCGGAGCAAGGCGGCGAGGGCGTCGGTCCCGGGGAGCTCTCCGAGCAAGCGCACCACCTCTTTCGCCACGGTGACCTGACCGCGAGGCACCTTGCCCAAGATGGTCAGCGCGGCTGGCTCGGGCATCTCCAGCACGGCCGCGCGCAGGGCGTAGATGGCGACGCGTGCGCGATCGTCGTCGAGGGCGGCCAGGAGCTCGGCGACCCCGGCTGGATCCTCGACGTGCGCGAGCGCGCGCAGCGCGGTGTCCCGGATCATGGGCCGCGCGCTGCGCGCGCAGTCGATGAGGAACTGCGGGGCGAGGAACATGAGCTCCGAAACGGTGCGAATCGCCGAGAGCACAGTCGGCGCGTCGCGCTCGCGATCGATCGCCACGTGAGTGAGGACCTTCGCAAAGACGCCCTGCTGCGTGGGAGTCCACCGGAAGAAACCACTGGCGAGCGGCAGCACCCAGCGGGTGCGCCCCGTCGAGAAGCGCCCCTTGAACGAGGTCTGACCGAGAAGCGGGGTGAGCAGATCCTGACGGTGTCGGTGCAGATGCTCGAGCACCGGGCCGACGGTGATGGTGCTCCGATCCTTCTTCACCAGACGCGGAACCAGCGCTCGGAACGTCTCGGGCCGGTGCTGCTGGAGGCAGCTGAGGCAGGTGTGCATGGTCCAGCTGTCTTTGGTCCACTCCGTGATCCTGCCGAGGCTGGCGGCGAGCGCGTCGAAGACCTGGAGCCGCCGCCCGAAGCAGAGCGCCATCGCCGCGATATGACGTTCCCGCTCCCGCACCTCCCAGGCTCGAAGCAGCGGGTCCAGGCCAGGCGCCATGGCACGCACCTCGTCGTCGGTGAGACGCCATTGCATTCCCCGAACCGAGAGGTGGCCGCGAGACCCCACGAGCTCGGAGAGCCACCCGGCCCCCCAGGCCGTGAACCGCGGCAGCAACCGGAGCACGAGCAGCATCGCCTTGTTACCGGTCTCGTGGGAGAGATCGGCTGCGTCGAGAGTGGCCTTGAGGATGGCGTCAAGCGCCTCCAGATGCTCGGCAGCGACCTTGCCCGGAGGAAAGGTCGTCAAGGCGCCGAGGAACGCGCCGCGCACCGGGTCTTGCTCGTTCTTCCGAGCCTGCAGCCTGTCGAGGGCGCGGCGCAACGCGGCAGTCGAATAGCGAGCCGCTCCCACGAGAGCGACCAGCGCAGCTGCGCGCTGCTCGGCATCGGGATGACCCAGGAACCCTGCGAGGGCAGGTTCTACCTCGGGAGGCGACAGGAACGCGGCATAAGAGATCCGCTCCAGCGGCCGGGTAGCGAGAAGCGGGAGGTCGAAACAGCGGCGTGCTTCCGGCTCACGTGCCGCAGCTGGCAAGGCTTGCAGCACCGCCAGGGGCAGACGGCCGTCGCCGTCCCTCAGCAATCGGCCGTGAAGGGTAAAGAGGGTCAGGCGGCGTGCGGGGGCAAGTCGTTTGAGCCAGGTGCTGGCGCTGCTGACGAGAGACGGCACACGCGGCAACAGCTCGCCGAGTTGCGTGTCGGTCAAGCGCTGCGCCACCCGGCCCAGGTCTGGTGCGCTGAGCTCCGGGTGTGACAGGCAGAGCGACGCCACCTGGCCTGGTCGCCGACGGATCAGCGTCTCGGGGAGCGACCGAGGAAAGACCCCGTGCTCACAGGCGGTGGTCAACACCCGGAGGGCCACGTCGGGATGCCTCCTGGCGAGGCCAGTTGTGCCAAGCAGCGCCTCGAGCTCGAGTTGCAGGCGAGGATATCGCACCGGCCCGACACCAAGCCGCTCCTCGATGAGCTCGGCCGCGCGCTGTGGGTGCAGACCCGCCAAGCGCCGCGGGATCCACACGTCGTCGGCCGCATGGGCCAGCAGCTGACGGACCGTCGCCGCCGATCCGTGGGGAAAGAGGTCGCTTCGCTCGGTAGCAGTCGGGTTGTCGAGCCGCGCGAGAAAGGCATCGATGGCCGCCACGCGACGGGTACGTCGCAGCCGACGGAGGAGTACGCGGCGCAGGCGGCCGCTGAGGTGCAGCAAGCTCTCCGCCAGGTCGCCATCGGATACCAGGTGCGGCGCGAGCGTCACGGCGAGACCGCGCACGGTTGGAGACGAGTCGGCGAGTCCTCGCTTCACCAGCGTACCGTCACGGCTGCCAAAGCAGCTCGTCAGCGCGAGCCGTCGCTCGTAGATGGAGCCGCCGGCGAGCTCGGCGATGAGCTTCTGGAAGGACGTGCTCGTCGCTGCTCCTCGCCCGATCTCCACCATCCGGCGGATTCGCCCAGCGTGGGTCAGGTCTTCGAGGTCCACGAGCAACCGCTCTTTCGGGCTGGCCATGAGAGCGCTCCTGAGTGGAGCCGGAGGGTAGCTGGTTCTGCACGCCGCAGCCAGGAGGATACCTGCGGACGGGTCCAGTAGCTCCACAAGACCCGCCACGGCGAGCGGGCGTAGCCCTGCTGCCCCCTGCGGGGGTTAGCGCTCGACCGAGCGCTCGTTGGATCCACGCTTGATAGAGGGAGCAGGCGACGGGCGGCCGGTGGAGCGGCGCGGCGCGGGCCGCTGACCTGCGCTCCCCGGGGGTGGACCATGGACCAGCCGACCGGCCACGCGATCCGCATCATCCTCCTGGCCACAGACTTCTCCCCGCCCGCGGAGCAGGCGAGGCTCGTGGCCGAGGACCTGGCCGAGCACTTCGGCGCGCGGCTGCACGTGCTCCACGTCGTGCGGGCCTCCAGCCAGCGCGAGGGCGCGCTGCTGCAGCTCGCGAGGCTCTCCGGACCGGGCCGCGAGGTGGTCAACGCCGTCGAGGTCGGCAAGGCGAGCCACGCGATCGTGGCCTACGCCCGCGAGGCGCAGGCGGACGTGATCGTGATGGGCAGCCACGGCCGCACCAGGCTCCAGCAGGCCTTCGGGAGCATCACGCAGACCGTCATCCGCAGCGCGCCCTGCCAGGTGCTCGCCGTGACGCTGCAGGCCGAGAGCGCTGCGACGACGCCTGCGCCTGCGCCCGCGCCGGCGCCCGAGCGCGTCGCGGCGCTCGCGGTGACGCCGCGCTGCCTGCTCTGCGTCCGGCCGTCCGACGAGTCGATCTGCTCGCCCTGCAAGGCCCGCGTCGAGGGTGAGGCCCGGGAGCGGAGGCGGCGGGAGCTGCGGGAGCTGCACACGAAGAGGTGATCGCGCCAGAGGCCGCGGTCACTTCGGCGTCAGCTGCTTGATCTTGCCCGTCGTCGTGACCTCGGCGATGACCGCCGCGTCGAGCGAGAAGCGCTCCCAGTCCGGCTGCGCCGGGCAGGTGTAGCTCACCGTGGTGCCGTCCGGTCTGCGCAGCGTCAGCGTGTACTTCTCCGTGCGCTTGCCGGCGCGCTCCCTGTCGCGGAGCTCGCTCGCAGCGGGCCAGCTCGGGCTCTGCGCTCCGGAGCCGCGCGCGGTGAGGTCGCGGTCGCGGTGCCAGAGGTCGACGC
>JAKLHH010000861.1 GCA_022710245.1 Myxococcota bacterium | reverse complement strand
GCCATCCCGGCCTGCGTCGAGGTCTCCCCGGCCACGGCGACCCGCGAGAAGCTCGCGCTGCTCCGCGCGCGCGGCATCGACCGCGTGAGCCTCGGCGTGCAGAGCTTCCTCGAGGGCGAGCTGGCGGCGCTCTGCCGGCGTCAGAGCCTCGCGCGCGCGGAGGCGGCGCTGGCCGCGATCCGCGAGGCGGGCTTCCCGACGCTCAACCTCGATCTCATCTACGGCATCGACGGCCAGACGGAGGCGAGCTGGCACGCGTCGCTGAGCGCCGCGCTCGCCTGGCGTCCCGAGGAGCTCTACCTCTACCCGCTCTACGTGCGGCCGCTGACCGCCCTCGGCGCGCAGGGACCGGGGCCCGGCGAGGCAGCGGGCTGGGACGCGCAGCGGCTCGCGCTCTACCGCCTCGGCCGCGACCTCCTCCTCGGCGAGGGCTACCAGCAGATCTCCATGCGCATGTTCCGCGCGGCGCACGCGCCCGCCGACGCGGGCCCGCCCTACCGCTGCCAGGAGGACGGGATGGTCGGCCTCGGCTGCGGCGCGCGCTCCTACACCGAGCGGCTGCACTACTCGCTGGAGTACGCGGTGCGGGACGCCGACGTGCGCGGGATCCTCGACGCGTACGTGGCGCGCGGCGAGGCGGAGCTGCGCGTCGCCGACTACGGGTTCGTCGTCGACGAGGAGGACCGCCGCCGCCGTCACGCGATCCTCTCGCTGCTCTCGTCGGAGGGGCTCGAGCTCGCGGCGTACGCCCGGCGCTTCGCCGGCGACGCCCGGGCCGAGCTGCCCCAGCTCGGCGAGCTGGAGGCGGCAGGCCTCGCGCGCGAGGAGGGCGGCGTGGTGCGGCTGACACCCGCCGGCGTCGAGCGATCGGACGCCGTCGGCCCCTGGCTGCGCTCGGCGCGCGTCGCCGAGCTGATGCGCGGGTATGAGCTGCGATGAAGCTGACCATCCTCTACCGGGGGCCGCTTGCCAGCTGCAACTACAGCTGCGGCTACTGCCCCTTCGCCACGCGGCCAGCGGACCCACGAGAGCTCGCCGAGGACGCGACGGCGCTCGAGCGGCTGCTCGGCTGGTGCGCGGCGAGCCAGCACACGCTGCGGCTCTTCTTCACCCCCCACGGCGAGGCGCTGATCCACGAGCACTACCAGCGAGCCGTCGCGGCGCTCTCGCGGCTCCCCGGCGTGGAGCGGGTCGCCTTCCAGACCAACCTCTCCGGCGCGCTCGGCTGGCTGGAGCGGGCCGACGTGGCGCGGCTCGGCGTCTGGGCCACCTACCACCCCGGGCAGATGCCCCGCCGGCGCTTCCTCGCGCGCTGCGCCGCGCTGCGCGACCGGGGCGTGCGCTTCAGCGTGGGCGTGGTCGGCGTGCCCGAGCACGTCGAGGAGATCGCCGCGCTGCGGCGCGAGCTCGCCGACAGCACCTACCTCTGGGTCAACGCGGCCAAGCGTGACCCGCGCTGCGAGGATCCCGCGCTGGTGCGGCGGCTGACGGCGGTGGATCCGCTCTTCGGCTGGAACCTCAAGCCCCACGCGAGCCGCGGCAAGCCGTGTCGCACGGGAGACTCGGTGATCGCCGTCGACGGCGCCGGCGCGATCCGCCGCTGCCACTTCGTCCCCGAGGAGCTCGGCAACCTCTACCAGCCGGGCTGGGAGGCCGCGCTCTCACCCCGCCCCTGCCCCGCAGAGAGCTGCCGCTGCCACATCGGCTACGTGCACCTCGTCGAGCTAGGGCTCGATCGCGTCTTCGGCGCCGGGATCCTCGAACGGATCCCGGCGGGGTGGCCGGAGGAGCCGACGGCGGCCTAGGCCGCCGCGAGTCAGGAGTCAGGGGACGGGCGTGAGGCAGGCCTTCGCGGCCGTCGTCTTCCACTCGAAGTCGTCGAGGAGCACCAGCGAGTCGTAGCCGTGATCCCCGGTGTCCCAGATGGCGAGTCGGAGCTCGATGACCTCCCCCGGCTTCACGTTCCCGCGCGTGGCGAGCCACGGTGTCCCGCCAGCTCGACCGGTGGCGCGGGGCACGGCCGCGTTGTGGCATTCCGGTGACCCGATGCCAGGTCACCGCCCACAACCGTCGGGCGACCTCAGGCGGCGATGCCGGAGGCCGCGCGGATCTCCCACTCGTAGACCGAGAGCCCGTCGCGCGTCAGGTTGGGGAGCAGATCCCCGAAGGCGTTCGCCTCGACGATCGCGTGCCGGCGCAGCCCCGTCTCGTAGAGCAAGTCGACGCCCAGCTGATGACAGCCGTGGAGCGCCGCCACCCGACGGCAGCTCTCGCGCGCGGCCGCCTCGACCTCCGCCGGGAGCACCGCCGCCAGCGACCTCGGATCCCCACGCCAGCCGCCGAGGTGCAGGTTCGTGATCGGGTGCCGGTTCTGGCGGATCACGGTGAAGGCCGGCTCGCCCGCCACGCAGAGGACGCGGCAATCGAAGTAGGCGCCGTCGAGGTGCGCCTTGGGGAGCGCGAGCTCGAGCTGCGAGCCCTCGCGCAGGAGGAACTCGAGGAGGCCGTCGACCCGCGCTCGCTCGCTCACGCGTCGCACGCGGAGGTTGTTGTAGCGTGCGGTGGGGGTCTCCTCGATGGTGGTCATCAGGTGACCGCCGTCGGGACCGAGGTGGTAGACCGCGAGGCAGGAGGCCGACGAACCGCAGGAGACCTTGACGAAGACCGCGCGCCAGCCACGCTCGCGCATCGCGGCGCGCAGCGCCTCCGGGGTGCCGACGCCGTCGAGGAACGGCGGCACCGGGATCCCGGCGGCGTGGTAGCGGCGTGAGGTGATCCGCTTGTCGAAGAGGTCAGCGACGGCGGCGAGCGGGCTCAGCGGACGCCACCCGGGCCGCTCCGCGAGCACCTCGCCGATCGCGGCGAGGAGCCGGAGGAAGCCGAGGTGCTGCTGGCGCGGGGCGAGGATGCGCCCGCGGTCGTAGACGAGGCGCGCCACCTCGGCGGGCTCGAGGGTGCTGCACCCGACGCGGACCGCGTCCTCGTGGCCGAGGCGGAGGAGCCCGCGCTCCACCTCGAAGTCCTCGCCGGCCGAGTCGATGCGGAGCAGCGCCGGTCGATCCGGGAGCGCGGCGAGGCGCGCGGGATCCTCGATCAGCTCGCGCCAGGAGACGACCCGCGCGGGCGGCAGCCCCTGGGCCTCGAGGGCCGCCTGGAAGAGCGTGACGCGACGGTTCTCGGGGTTGCCGATCAGGATGTAGGGCGACTCGCTCAGACCAGCTCCTCGCGAGGGGGTGGCGCTCAGACCAGCTCCTCGAGGAGCGCCTTCCCCGCCTCCACCCAGCGCTCCCACGGGGTCTGCTCGTCGTCGCGCGCGGCCGCCGCTGGCCAGCGCCCCAGGCGAGGGCCGCCTTCGGCGAGCTGCAGCACCAGCCCGTGCACGCCGGGCGGGAGCGTCAGGCGCGGCTGGGCGGCCTCGCCGACCGCCACCAGGCTGCAGTCGGCGCGCCGCGAGCGCTCGCCGATCAGCGTGAGCGCCGCGTCGCGATCGAGCTCGCTGATCTCCACGATCTCTTTCTCGATCCACTCGCGGAGGAGGAGGCGCGCGAGGTCCGCCTCCGACGCCAGCGGGCTTGGAGCGGCGCCGCCCGGGTCGGGCGGTCGGGCGGAGCTGCCGCGACCAACAAACACGAGGTGGAGGGTCAGCGCGTCCGCGCTCAGCCAGTCGGTCAGGCGGGTGACCGCCGTGTAGAGGAGCCCGAAGAGGAGCACCAGGTGCTGCCAGGGGAGCGCGGGGTCCTTCACCCGCGCCCGCTCGAGCGAGGGATCGAGGAGGAAGTGGATGGCCCGACGCTGCCGCACGTGCACGCTCTCGTCGCGCGTGTAAAAGAGGAGCTCGCCCTCGGCGTAGCGCACGTCGAAGAGGTCGATCTCGTCGCCGTCCTCCATGTAGACGAGCTCCGAGGAGACCAGGCTCTCGATGCTCCCCGAGGTGGAGATGGCGGTGAACCCGCCGGTCGGGTAGGCGCCCTCCTCCTCCACGCGCGTCGCCGTGCTCCCGCGTCGCCGGGGTGCGTGGCGGGGCCGCCGCGGCAGCGCGCGATCCAGCTGGCCGCCCGCCTCCAGCATCTGCTCGATGGCGACCCGGCCCGCGAGGCGCCGCAGCACCGTGAGGTTCTCGAGGACGAAGACCTCCTTCCCCGAGAGGAGCGCGCCGGCGTGCCGCGCCCGGGTCACCAGCGCCTCATAGCCCGCCGCGAGCGCGACGAGCGGATCGTCGTCCCCGCTCGCGCGGTCGCGGCCGAGCGCCCCGAGCCCGCGCGCCAGGAGCTCCGCGGTCGGCCGCTGCAGCACCCGCCTCGCCGCCGC
>JAKLHH010000860.1 GCA_022710245.1 Myxococcota bacterium | reverse complement strand
CCTGGCGCCGCCAGCGCTCGTTGAGCACCCCGCGCAGGCGCAGCACGACGACCACCGCGGCGCCGAGGAGCCCGAAGATCGCCCCCGAGGCTCCCACCGAGAGGATACCCTTGCCGAGGAGAGCGCTCGCCGCCGAGCCCGAGAGGCCCGCGAAGAGGAAGACGAGCCAGAGTCGGACGGAGCCGTAGAGCTGCTCGACGAGACGCCCGATGCCGAAGATCGCGTAGCCGTTCACGGCGAGGTGAATGAGCCCGCCGTGGAGGAAGACGCTGGTGAGGAGCCTCCACGGCTCGCCGTGGAGGGTGGCGGAGCGCGCGTTCGCCCCGAAGCGGAGGAGCCCCCAGGGGTCGACGCTCCAGAAGCCCTCGTCGCCGCCGCCGCCGCCCACGACCTGCACCGCGAGCTGCACGAGCACGATCGCCGCGATCAGCGCCGTCGAGGCCGGCGCCGTCTGCCAGTAGCGCGCCGGACGCGCGCGGAAGCCCGGGTCGGCGAGGATCTCCTCGGCGCGCGCCGCGTCCTCGGGCGGGCCGCTCCGCGCCACCGAGCGCAGCATCGCCGCCGCGATCCGCGGCGAGGCGGTGAGGAGCGCCTGCCCGCCCTCCGCCTCGAGGAGCGCCACCGCCTCGGCGTGGCGGCCGGCGGCGACGCGCGCCTCGATCAGCTCCTCGATCACCGCCAGGCGCACGACGTGGTCGAGGCGGCGGGTGAGGAGCTCGGGGCGCAGCGCCTGCTCCGCCGCGAGCTCGCCGGCGCGCACCCTGACCAGCGCGTCCAGGGCGCGCAGGTCCTCGCCGTGCACCCCGGGCTGCAGCGCCTGGCGCAGGCGCAGCAGGCCGAGGGCGCGGCCGAGCGCCCCCTCGCGGAGCGCGGTGCGGATCATCCCGGCGAGCGCCTGCGGGACGACGACCAGCGCGGTGATCAGCGCGACCGCGCCCCAGAAGAAGATGCCCTGCTCCTCGGGGCGCCGGAGCGCGAGCCCGACCAGGGCCAGGTCCCCGGCGAGGAGCGCGGCGAACGGCGCCGCCGCCCGCCCGGCCCTGCGCAGCGCCAGCGCGAGCGCCCCCACCGCGGTGAGCCCGCAGACGATGAGGATCAGTCCGGAGAGCGACTCCACGATGACGGCGCTCAGTGCTCGACGAAGGCGCCGGCCGCGCGGTACTTCTGGTAGCGCTGCTCGGCGAGCTGCTCGGGCGTGAGCGCGCGCAGCTCCGCCAGGTGCCTCCGCAGCGCCTCGCCGAGGCGGGCCGCGGTGGTGGCCGGGTCGCGGTGGGCGCCGCCCGGCGGCTCGGCGATGACCTCGTCGGCGACCTTGAGGTCGAGGATGTCAGAGGCGCGGAGGTGGAGCACCTCGGCCGCCTCGGCCGCGCGGCTCCCGTCCTTCCAGAGGATGGAGGCGCACCCCTCCGGGGAGATGACCGAGTAGATCGAGTGCTGCAGCATGAGGATGCGGTTGGCCACGCCGAGCGCGAGCGCGCCGCCCGAGCCGCCCTCGCCGATCACGACGGCGATCACCGGCACCCGCAGCCCCGCCATCAGCTCCAGGTTCCTGGCGATCGCCTCGGCCTGCCCGCGCTCCTCGGCGCCGATCCCGGGATAGGCCCCCGGCGTGTCGATCAGCGTCACGATCGGGAGCCGGAAGCGGTCGGCGAGCTCCATCAGCCGCTTCGCCTTGCGGTAGCCCTCGGGGTTGGGCATGCCGAAGTTGCGGACCATGTTCTCCCGCGTGTTGCGCCCCTTCTGGTGCCCGATCACCACGAGCGGCGCGCCGTCGAAGCGGGCGAGGCCGCCGACGATGGCCGGGTCGTCACGGAAGAGGCGGTCGCCGTGCAGCTCGACGAACTCGGTCATCAGCGCGCCGATGTAGTCGAGCGTGTACGGGCGGGCCGGGTGCCGGCTCAGCTGCACCACCTGCCACGCCTTGAGGTCGGCGAAGATCTCGTCGCGCAGCCGGCTCGCGCGCGACTCCAGGCGCTCGATCTCCTCGGTGAAGTCGATGCTGGCCGTGCGGAGCTTCTTCAGCTCCTCGATCTTGCGCTCCAGGTCGACGATCGGTCGCTCGAACTCGAGGGTGGCTTCCACTGTTCTCCTCCGGAGCACTCCACGGCGCTCTCCTGCGAGGCGCCAGCCGGGACGGCTACCCGCCCGCCAGCCGCGCCTCCACCGCCGCGACGTCCAGCTCGCTCGCGTCGGCGTGCCAGCGGATCTCCCGCTCGCTGGCGAACCAGGTCAGCTGCCTCCGCGCGAAGCGCCAGGTGTCTCGCTTTGTCTTACGTACGGCCTCCTCGAAGTCAAGCGCTCCCTGCAGGTGACCGCGCAGCTCCCTGTAGCCCAGCGCCCCCATCGGCCGGCTCTCGCCGTGGCCGGCGGCGACGAGCGCACGCACCTCGTCGAGCCAGCCGCGCGCCAGCATGGCGTCCACGCGCGCGTCGATGCGCGCCCGCAGCACCTCGCGCGGCGGCGAGAGCCCGAGGAGCAGCGCCGGGTGCCGCGGCTCGGCGAAGCCGTGCTGCCGCTGCAGCGCCGAGATGGGCAGGCCCGTCTGCTCGTAGACCTCGAGCGCGCGCGAGATGCGCACCAGGTCGTGCGGGTCGATGCGCGCCGCGGCCTCGGGATCCACGGCCGCCAGCTCGCGTCGCAGCGTCTCCGGGTCCTCGGCCCAGCGCCGCTGGTGCCGCGCGCGGATCTCCGGGTCCGCCGGCGGCGCCTCGAAGAGGCCGCGGAGCAGCGCCCGCACGTAGAGCCCGGTGCCGCCCGCGACCACGACGCGCCGGCCGCGGGCGCGGATGGCCGCCACCGCCGCGTCGGCGAGCTCGACGAAGCGCGCCGCCGAGAACGGCTCGCCGGGGTCGACCACGTCGAGCAGGTGGTGCGGCACCCCCTGTTGCTCCTCGGGGGTGAGCTTGCCGGTGCCGATGTCGAAGCCACGGTAGACCTGCTGCGAGTCGGCGCTCAGCACCTCGCCGCCGAGCGCGAGCGCGAGGCGCACCGCGAGGCCGCTCTTGCCCGCCGCGGTGGGTCCGACGACGACGATCAGGGGCTCGACCATCGACCCACTATATAGCACCGCCGGCCTCCGCCGGGACCGCGAAGCTGACAGCGTGAGCGAAGAACGCGACACCGACGACGCGAACGCTTGATGGGGCGCTTTGGTGCTGGCCTGCGCGGCACGTTGCGGCTATGTTGCGCGCGTTCAACTTCAGCACAGAGGATGGTTCACCATGAGAGCTCTAGCCATTGCAGTCCTGCTCTTCGCCGTCGGCTGCTCCGACGATAGCAAGGCGCCCACCGTCGACATGAAGTCCACGAAGGAGGCGAGCACCGCCGACCAGAGCCAGCTCGAGGCCAGCGCGAAGACCGAGGCCGGCACCAAGGTCGAGGCCGGCACCAAGGTCGAGGCTGGCGCCAAGGTCGAGGCCGGCACCAAGATCGAGGCCGGCACCAAGATCGAGGCCGGCACCAAGATCGAGGCCGGCACCAAGATCGACTCGGGCAAGAAGCCTGACTCCGCGGGCGCCGCTGACATGCAGACCAAGTTCGACGGCACCCAGGCGCTGAGCTGCCCCCAGATCAGCGCCTGCTCGGACCAGTGCGCCACCGCCTGCGGCTCCAACCTCGTCTGCATGATGGGCTGCCCGACCAGCTGCAGCGGGAAGGCCGGCTGCGCCGACGCGAAGACCAAGTTCGACACGCTCTACGGCTGCATCACCGGCAAGTGCACGCTCGACTGCCTGGGCGGACCAACCACGGGCTGCAAGAGCTGCGTCACCAGCAAGTGCCCGAACGAGGCGACGGCCTGCGCGAACCAGAAGTGCCCCTGACGATCCTCGGGCCGGGAGGCGCTGAAGCCCGTCGCCGCTCCCCCGGCGAAGCCGGCCGCCAAGCCCGCGAAGGCAGACCCGCGCCGGCGGACAAGAAGGACAAGAAGAGCAAGTAGTCTCGCCAGCGCGCCCGCCTCCGCGACGCGCCGCACTCAGTCGTGGGCAGCCTGCCCCTGCAAGCGGTAGAATGTGCCATGGCACTGCACTGGACGGGTCGCGCCCGCAGGTCGCGCTGGACGCACCCGCTCTGGCGCCTGGGAGCTCCCTCGCCAAGAGCTGCAACATCAGCTGCACCACCCAGGCCTGTCAGGGGAGCATCACCTGCGGCGCGTCGACGAGCTGCACCGTCGCCTGCTCCGGCCAGACCTGCAGCCAGATCGACTGCAAGGGCCCCTGCTCGGTGCAGTGCGGCGGCAGCTCCTGCGCGAGCGTCACCTGCAGCGGCGGCCCCTGCGTGCTCGACTGCCAGGGATCGTCCTGCCTCTCGGT